>DUNZ01000178.1 GCA_012839085.1 Clostridiales bacterium | reverse complement strand
ATGTCATTTGCAATTCCTTTACTTCATTCCCCCTGGAACCCCTCCGTAAAAGCGCCGCCGATGCTGTAATTGGTGTAAATGCCATTAAAATAGCCATACATATCGATGCTACACGTACAAAGTACTTTTGTCTCATATTAAATTCTCCTTTGTTGCTATGTTGTATTATGTATGACCATATATTATTACAAAATTATTAATATGTCAATCTACAATTTAACATTTATGTAATATTTAAATAATATTTATGTAATAAATGGAAGTCTTTCCAGAGTAATCCTCCTTTATCCATAAAAAGAAAGGTTGTGGTAAAATCTTCTCCTACCACAACCATATAATCCTTTATTCACACCTAGCCGCCCTTAGTTTGATAGGCTAGATGATTTAACTTATTTACTTGTGTTCCAGTTTATTCTCAGGATCTTACTTTTTCCTAAATAGGCCAACATACATCTTCTTCCATATCTACTTTTTCCTAATATAGGTCAACACACATGCCCCTGGTCCTGCGTGGGTTCCTACAACACATCCTACGGAATGCATGGGCAAATCACTGAGTTGATACTTATCCATCAATCGCTCCATTAAAATCAAGGATTTACTATTCTCTGCTGTATATCCTAAATTAATTGGATAGTTTAAATCGATTTCACCAAAGTCACCAATGGAATCCATGATTTTTGCTATACCTTTGTTTACTCCTCTTTCTTTCCCTACGACTTCGATGGAACCGTCTTTTAAGGTTATGATTGGCTTAAACTTTAAAAGGGATCCAAGAATCGTGGAGGTTTTTGATAAACGACCTCCCTTATAGAGATAATCTAAGGTATCCATCATGGCAAGTAAAACGATGCGCTCCTTAAGATCATTCAGTTGATTAATAATTTCAATGCAACCCTTACCCATATCCCTCATCTGGACGGCAATTTCTACTAAGGTACGTAAACCTGTAATTGTGTTCTTACTATCAACAATATGAATATCCGGGTAGCCTACCATATCTTTGGCAATCAGGGCACTTTGTACGGTTCCACTTAATTTACTTGAGATCAGGATAACAATAACACTATCTCCTGCTTCCTTGGCCTCTTGAAAATACTTTAAAAAATCATCCGGTGACGGTTGAGAAGTTGTTGGTAATTTATCTGCCTCCACTAACTTTTTATAGAATTCGTCTATTGTAATTTCAATTCCCTCACGATACTCAGTATCTCCAAATATTACTTTTAGGGGTACTAAGGTAACACCCATGGTTTTAGCCTGAGCAAAGCTAATATCTGAGGTTGAGTCTGTAATAATTCTAATAGCCATAATTATTCTGTTTTTCCTTTCTTGCTAAACCATAATTTCTTCGACAATCTTTTTTAACATCTTTTCCAATAGCTCAACTTCTTCCTCCGAGAATTTTTCTCTAATCCCATTCATTAATTTTGCATTAAAGGAAGCATTGGCTCCATAAAATTTTAAAAATTTATCCGTAACCTCAAGAAAATATTCTCGTTTGTCGTATTCAGAAACAGTCTTCCTTATATATCCTTTCTGAATCAAGTTATTGATTCGATATGTTGCATTGGGTTGAGATATTTTCACATACTTGGCAAACTCATGTACAGTAGGCCGGTTCAATAAATATATAACTTCCAGACAATAGGATTCCGTCGGTGTTAAGCTGTCCTTATCTTCATTAACATGAGAGAATAAATTTTTACAATAATTATCACGAAACATTAGATAAAGTTTTTCAAATTCTTTTTCCAGCATACTGTCCTCCTGCTACAATCGCTATTTTAGTTTTCCACTATGATAGGAAAAAACCGTTTTAAAATTTTCTAAAAGATTACTTAAAATATTTTAATTAAAATTTTAAAACCATCATATCATATGTCTTTTTATGTGTCAATAAAACTTTAGTAAACAATCAATATTACCAAAATTCTAACAACCAACAAAACAAACAATACTATTATAATCAGCCACCGTACCAAGCCAAGGAACCATTTACCCTAATCCAAACAATCCACCTAGACCTTGAAAGCTTGGATTATTACCTTGTTACTAATGATAAGCCCAATTGCTATCATAAGTTCAAGTTAAATGTTAGAAAATGAAGTGCATAATGGTATATTAAAAAAATTTAAAACAGTGGAAATTATATACTTTTCTTTTTTATCAAATCCATAATTTCAATGTAATTTATTTTGTATGATTTATTTTATAAAGTCACTTGACTTTTTAAAGTTACATGGTTATAATTAGAAAAAAAAGATAGGGAGATGATATACACTGGACAGTTTCTTAGTAAATAATAGTTTAAGTATAACCATAGTATTTTTAGAAGGATTACTTTCCTTTTTCTCCCCCTGCGTGATACCTTTGATACCCATTTATATGAGTTATTTGGCTGGTAATGCAAAACAGCTAGGAGAAGATGGTAGTATATCCTATCAAAGAAGTCGGGTGTTCTTTCATACTATCTTCTTTGTGTTTGGAATTTCCTTTGCATTTTTTATCCTCGGTATGTCATTTACAGCCCTGGGAACCTTCTTTCGAAGTAACCAATATTGGTTCACAAGGATCGGCGGTATATTGATCATAGTACTGGGTCTAATCCAATTAGGTATATTGGATTTTAAATTCCTGCAAAGAGAAAGAAGACTTCGTTTAAACTTTTTAAACCGAAAAATGAACCCCCTGGTAGCTTTCTTCATGGGCTTTACCTTTAGTTTTGCTTGGACTCCTTGTGTTGGTCCTGCTCTATCTTCTGTGTTAATTATGGCATCTGGTACCGGAAGTAATCTTATGGGTAATCTACTTGTTGCTATTTATACCATCGGTTTTACTTTACCCTTCCTACTATTGGGATTGTTTACTACTCAAGTTTTAAACTTCTTAAAATCCCATCAAAAGCTGCTTAAATACGCGGTAAAGGTCGGCGGAGCTCTCTTAATTTTAATTGGTTTCATGACCTTTACTGGTTGGATGAATAGTTTTTCCAAATACCTTAACTCCTTTACGGTACCATCGGTAGAAGAAGCTGATGAGCAGAATAATAACCGGAAAAATACATCGGATTCAAATGATGCCAATTCAGAAAACAGCGATACTAACGACCCTACGGACAGCAATAGAGATGATTATAATGCTAATCAAGAAAATAAAACCAATCATAGCAATCAAGGCCCCACTGATAACACAGGAGAAAATGAAGGCAATCAAGACGCTGATCCCGAGAATACTTCTTCCCATAATTTTGATTCAGAAGACAAAACAGAAGCAGATGTTCAAGAGGAAGAAGCTAAGAAAGTACCTGCCATTGATTTTACTTTAGTTGATCAGTATGGAAATGAACACACCTTATCCGATTACAAAGGAAAAGTTGTCTTTCTAAATTTCTGGGCTACCTGGTGTCCACCTTGTCAAAGAGAAATGCCGGATATCGAAGAGTTGTATCAAGAATTTAACCAGAATAAAGATGATATTGTGATATTAGGGGTTGCCAATCCAAGCAGTGAAGAATTTCCCTATAATCAAGATGTCTCTCAGGAAGAAATCATAGAATTCCTCGAAGAAAATGAATATAGCTTCCCTACGGTCTTCGATGTAACAGGTGAAGTATTTGCAAATTATTATGTCTATTCTTTTCCAACCACCTTTTTTATCGATAAGGAAGGTAATATCTTAGGCTATGCTCCTGGTATGATGACCAAAGATATGATGTTAAATGGTCTTCAGCATACACTAGAAGCAACTGAGTAGTAGCAGATTATTGTCTGGCTATTTATGACCAAGGAAAAGTATGATACATTTTTATCTTTGGAGAATAGGCTCTCGTTTAAACTTATTTTAATCCAACTTGATAAGCGGGAGTCTTCTCCATTTTAAATATCCCTGATTGTCTTTTATTTAACGATTTAATCCAAATTATCCTCACTTTATGCTATGATAGAGTTAATATCTTCTACTTTGAATCATCAACAAAATTAAATAGGAGTGGAATAACATGAAATATTTATATAACCTACCCTGTAATATTGCCCAAACCCTAAATATTATTGGGGATAAATGGACCTTATTGATTCTAAGACAGATTATGATGGGTCGTGATACATATAAAGATATCCACGATCGTTTAGAAGGGATTCCAACGAATCTACTTTCCGACCGCTTAAAAAGCCTAGAAATGGATGGTTTAATAGAACCGCAACTATATCAAAATCATCCCCCCAGATACCGTTATCTCCTAAGCAATAGTGGGAAAGATCTTTGCGATGTATTTAACAGTATAATTCTCTGGGGAGAGAAACACTTGAAAAAATGCTACAAACAATTAAGTCATAAATCATGTGGCCATAGGGTAGAATTGCAATACTACTGTTCCAATTGTGATAAGGTCATTGATCGGGAGGATATCTCAGTTCTTGATGTAAATAACAATATATCGGAATAATCTTAGCTTTTTATATTGATGGCATTAATAAATAATCGTTCCAAAACAGACTAATCGGGTAGGAGGTAGATAATTATTTTATCTACCGACCTCCCACACCACCGTACATACGGTTCCGTATACGGCGGTTCTCTAGTTTTCACATATTTTCAGATAATAGTCAGCCATGGATATATAT
>DUNZ01000023.1 GCA_012839085.1 Clostridiales bacterium | reverse complement strand
TATGTACGGTCGACTTGGAAATTCCGAACTGCTTCGCTGTCTGCCTCACAGTGGCATTGTTTTCAATAATATAATTAGCGATCTCTACCGCCCGTTCCTCTATATAGCCTTTCATAGTTTCTGCGTTCCACACCCACCCGGACGGAACGCATTCCCCCTTATTTACGTTGTTGTTACATTGTATGCAAGGGGGTTTAGCGGTAGTACTTTGAATATTTTTTAGTTACTCTTATTATTGTCCTTATTATTTTTTATTGTATCGATCAAATCATTGGCCTTCTCTAATACAGCATCCTTCATATCCAAGACCATATTACTGGCATCTGCTTTCATGGTCATAAGTTTTCCCTTTAACTCAAGTGCTTCATCATCTGTGACTTTCCCTATTTTCTCACTGATTTTACCTACGATTTTATCTTTATTATTTTCTAACCGATCCATCATAATGTTAGCCTCCAATCCAATCTTTATTTGAAATCGCTTTAAAGACCCAAAATCAAATTTGCTTCCTTTCATTGCAAATATCAACATGATTTCATTATCTTCTATATTAATATTAGATCCATGATAGAAATATATACGGCTGAATTAAATTTATAATTTAAATTTGTTTTTCAATCACTATTTCATAAGACTATCCTATCCATCTTCCTATGTTGATTGTTTTTCTTAATAGGGATATAATAAATTAAATTGTATTGGTAAGGATGATAAAGACTGAATATAATATGACTTGTCATTCAAATTCATATTGTTTCATTTTTATCTCGTAGAAAGAGGATGATAGCATGGAAGAAAAAACACCAATTGAATTATATATAGAAGGAAAGATGGCAGAGGAGGCGTTTTTGTCCTTAGTACAGAAAATGAATGAGGATCATCAATATCCCTTCTTAGGTTTGACCGAGGAAGAATTTGCCTTTTATAAAAAATTAGGATCAACAGCACTTGTGGAGATTATACATACCAGACAACGCAAGTTAGAAATTATCGAAAAAGCAAAATCATTTTTTAGAGAAGAAATTGCTGAGAGCCATAAACAAAACACCGAAAAATTAAGGCAATTGAAAAGCTTTAATTTAAATCCCTTTCTTGATAAATATAAGGCCAATTTTCTAACTGGTAATGCTTCTGCCAAAAGCATTGCAATGGCATTAGTATATCCAAGAATTCTAGGCACTTCCATCAATACGACCTTTGGAACAAAGCTACAAAAATTTTGTAGTACAGTGCTGGAAGGATATGCCTCAACCACCTCAGGCATTGACATTGAATTTATTGACCTGGTGGATGGAAGGAGAAAGTATTGTCAAATTAAAGCTGGTCCAAATACCATAAATAAAGATGATGTAAAAACCATTCATGACCATTTTCAAGGGATTAAAAACTTGGCAAGAACCAACAACTTAAATATTGGTCTCAACGACCTAATCGTTGGTGTCTTTTATGGAGAACCCAATGAATTGAGTGGACATTACAAAAACATACAAAAATCCTATCCGGTTTATATCGGAAAAGAGTTTTGGCACCGTTTAACCGGTGATGAAAACTTCTATACCACCCTTACAAATGCAATCGGTGATGTGGCATCCGAGTTCGATGGCCGCCAATTAATTGAAGACGTTATTACGGATCTGGCAGATGAGATAGAAAAAGCCCTGAAAAGTTAGAAAAACATTGGATGGATATACTG
>DUNZ01000177.1 GCA_012839085.1 Clostridiales bacterium | reverse complement strand
TTACATGTAAGTTTTCTACCATTTACTGTAGCTGTGATTGTAGTTGTACCAGTAGCGTAAGTTGATACTGTACCATTGGCATCCACTCTAGCTATTGCTGTGTTTTGTGAGCTCCATTGTGGTCTAGTATTGGTACCTTCTACTCTCAGCAAACCTACATGTCTTTCGTATTGTTCCGAGGTAAATTCTGTGATATTTAAGCCAACCACAGTGACATTTATTGTAGCCGTCTTACCAGAATCCGTCATTACTGTAATCATTGCCGTTCCTGGTGCTTTAGCTGTTATCTTACCAGAAGTTCTGTTAACTGAGGCAATGGCAGCGTTGTCCGTACTCCAAGTAAAGTTATCGGTGGAGTTTGTAGGATTTAGCACCACTTGTACGGTTCTGGTTTCTCCAGGAACCATTACAATATTTCTGTCTGCCAGAGTGACGCTAGTTGCAGGAACTCTATCCCTTACATCAACAACACAAATCACTTTCTTTCCTGAATTATCCATAGCCTCTGCTGTAATCGTAATTCTACCCGCTTTTAGACCAGTTACTACACCATCTTCATCTACTATGGCAATACTAGGATCACTGGAAGTCCATTTGACTTCTTTTATGGTTGCATCCTTGGGCTTAATGGTTACTTTTAAAGATCTACTATCTCCAACAAACATGGTAATAAAGTTTTTATCCAAAGTCATGTTGGTTATTGGCTTAACAACCCTAATTTCACAACTATCTTCCACTTCGCTGCCGTCTTGTGCAATTGCCCTTATGGTAGCATATCCAACACTCTTTCCGGTTACCTTACCATTCTGGTTTACTACAGCAACCTTGGGATTGCTAGAAACCCATTTCAACTTCTTATTGGAAGCTGTATCGGAAGTTACTGTCGCTTTTAAGGTAACTGATTTATTAACACCTACATATAACTCATCATGGTCTAATGTGACTGTAGTTACAGGCTCTAATACAGTTACCATACAAGTAGCAACGAATCCTCCATCCACGGTTGTACAGGTAATTAAGGCTGTACCACCCAACAAACCTTCTACTACACCTTCGTCATTTACCGTAGCTACTTTTGTATTAGAACTTTTCCATGTTACACCCAATTTGGAAGCTTCACTTGGTGAAACCGATACTTTAAGTTTAAACTCTTCTCCTATATAAATTGTTTTCTCAGAAAAGTTTAGTAAGATACCAGTTACCGGTTGTGTTACTGTAACCTTACAGAAAGCAATTCCTCCTGCTTCCGTCCTTGCCATAATAGTAGCCGTTCCAGCACTTTTAGCGGTCACCTTACCGTTATCGTCTACAATAGCAACTTTGGTATCACTGGATTCCCAAATCAATTCCTTATCTGTACTATCATTGGGTGTAGCTGTGGCTTTAATATAATAGTATTCACCGGCTTCCAGTTCAAGTTTTGTTACATCAAATTTAACTCCTGTTGCTACCCTCTTTACCTCAATGGTACAGTATTTAGAAAATCCACCATCCAAAGATCTTAATATAATTACAGCGGTTCCTACACTTTTTGCAGTAACCCGACCAGTGGAGTCTACGGATACAATATTCGGATGTGTGGAAGTCCAGGTAACGGCTTTATTACTAGCATCCAATGGCAATACAACATAGGATAATCTTTCTTGCTGTCCCACATACATGGTTTTTTTACTTTCATCAAGGGCAATGGATGTTACTGGAACTTGAATATCTATATTACAGATTGCTGTAACGTTAGGATTATCATCGGAAGTTGCTATGATTGAAACTGCTCCTGGTTTTAATAAAGTAACAATTCCATTATCATCTACTCTTGCTTTTGAAGTATCCGTTGATTTCCAACGTATTTTTTTATTTTGTGCATTTTCCGGATAAACGGTAGCACGTATCTGCAATCTCTTGGTCTTTAAATCAACATTAATATTGGTTTCCGATAATACAATGCTCGTTACCGGTTGCTGTACAACAATATGAGCATAACCTACTACCACATTGTCCTGATTAATGGCTGATATTACAGCGTTACCTCCAGAAACCCCTTGTATTGTAGCTGTTAAAGCAGAAGATTCCACAATTTTAACTACTTTTTCATCGGAAGATTTCCACTGTAAAACTACTCCACTCAGATTTTTAGGTGTAATACTTGCATGCAAGGTTTTATAACCAGCAATCGGTAAGGTTACTTTAGCCGGATCGATGGTAATCGTAGCTACAGACTGTTGAACAGTGATTTCACAGGTAGCTTTCTTGACTACGCCCTTAACCGTCTGAGAAGCTGTAATTATGGCTACTCCTTCCTTGATTCCGGTTACTAAGCCATCCTCAACCGTCGCAATCTTGGGATCACTACTAGTCCATGTAATGGGCTCAGTCGGATTGGTGACTAAAGCATTGAGTAGTAGAGTACCCCTGGTGTATAAAGTAGCACTTGTGGTGCTTAAAGAAATACCGTCTATGACATTGATGGTGATATAAATATCCTCTACATTTATAAAATTATCATATAGATTTTGCGATGTCTTGTATTCTAACCGTAATCTTACCTGCCCTTCTCTTCTGGCGGTAATGATTCCGGTTGTCTTATTTAATCTTGCGATATTTTCATTTCCTAATTCATAATAATACTCGAATATGCCGACTCCTGGAATATTGGAGTTGTTGGCAATATCGTATGTATCTCCCACGTTCATAAGTACGTTGGTATCTCTGATGTCAATGGGAACTACAATTTTCATATAGGCATAAGGAGCATTGGTGTTGGCATTGTATTTCTGATCTGCAAAAGCATAGATTTCATATGTACCGGCCTTGACATTACTAAAGGATACATTTCCACTTAATGTACTGATCGAATAAGTCATTTTATTGGAACCAGTAGGATTGATCTTTTTCTTGGTACTAAAATCATATACTTCCCATTTCAGATTTGGTGCCAAGGTTGAATTTGATTCTATAACAAAATTAGAGGGAACCCCTAAGGCAACAACATCCGTATTGGCAGTAGGTTGAGACTGAACCACATGATGATTTCCTTGGGCATCATCGTAACTTAAAGTGAATTTCGGTGATACCACAACCCTTAGAGAAATTGAGAGGGCACGGTCTTGAGAGGATAAGGTATTGGTGGTAATCTTAACGTTGGTACTACCAGCTCCAATTGCTTTTACCCTACCCCGTTGATCCACCGTAACAACACCTTCATCTTCACTCTCCCATAGTACTGCAGTGTTGGAGATTGCGGAACCAGAAACAACTTCCGTACCTTCCTCATAGTCTACATATTTGATATATACTTGTTTCGTTTCTCCAAGTTCATCAAGAACCAATATTCTTTCTTCTGTAGTTTTTGAAATGATTAATCCAGTCTTTTGATAATCCAAGGACAAGTCCACTTTAATATGACAACTGAGGGAATAGGTGTTCTTTCCCTGCTTAATCACTGCTGTTATGGTGGAGAAACCAGGTCCTTTACGAATCAACTTAATAAAATTCGATCCGTAAGATGTTGTCTCTATATCGATAACATTTGGCTGTGATGACACCCATTGAACCTCTGTTTCTGGTTCCCATGTTCCAGCTGTAACACTGAGCAAAGCTTCTGGCTGTTTTAATTCGTATTCCGTACCTGCCTTACGGTTCTGACCATTAATTACAAAATAATATTCCTGTGGCAAGGTAATTTCAGATGCCATTGCTTGACTTACCATTGTAGAATTTATTAATATTACAAAAAGCATACTTAAAATAGATAGTATGCCATATCTAATCTTCATCATAAACACAACCTCCCAAACTTAGTTATATAGTATATCGTCAAAAACTACTGGTAAACTTAGAAACATTTGACTATATTTTAAAAGTAATATTTGGCAGTTTTATGTCAATGAGAAGAGAATGTTGTAGAAATTGCTTACTAGTGATTTTTTAATACCCTTAAGGCGTTCATCAGTGCAATTAAGGCAACACCAACATCGGCAAAGATTGCAAACCATATGGAGGTAATGCCTGCAAAAGCAAGGATCATAATCAATATCTTGGTGGCTAAGGCAAATATAATATTTTGCACGACAATTCTTCTTGTCTTCCTAGCAATTCTGATTGCTGTTGCCAATAAAGCAATATCATCATTCATTAGAACAACATCCGCAGCTTCAATAGCAGCATCCGATCCTATTCCCCCCATAGCAATACCTATATCCGCACCTGCTAATACAGGAGCATCATTAATACCATCTCCTACAAAGACAATTTTCCCTTTTCCCTTAATCTTGCTTTTATATTCTTCCAATATGCTTACTTTATCCTGGGGAAGTAGCTGCCCATGAAATTGATCAATCCCAGCTTTCCTTGCAACTTCCTCAGCCCTGCCCTTATGATCTCCAGAAAGCATCACCGTCTTTGATACTCCTAGCTCTTTAAGGGTCTTAATGGTTTCATCTACGCCCTTTTTTATTTCATCTGCAACTAAAATATAACCCAAATATTTTTTATCCAAAGCGATATGGATATAAGTAGCGGTTTTTTCTTCTTTTGTTACTCCTAAAATTCCATGGTTTTTCATTAGTTTTTCATTACCACAATAAATATTACCACCATAGGTTTTAGCAATGATACCCTGGCCAGCTAACTCAGTCAGCTGTAATGGATCAGCTATCTCAGGAAGATTACAGCTCTGATAATAGGAAAGAATCGATTTTGCAATTGGGTGGTTAGAATTCTTTTCAGCAATGGCCGCAAGAGATAATAATTGCTCCTGGCTTACCCCCTTTTCAGGGCAAATATCCCTAACCATAAGATTGCCTTTTGTTAATGTACCTGTCTTATCAAATACTATCGTGTCTACCTGATGCAGATCATCTAGATAATTCCCCCCCTTAACCAGTATCCCTCTTTTAGCACTACCTCCTATCCCTCCGAAAAAGCTAAGAGGAATGGAAATCACTAAGGCACAGGGACAAGAGATAATCAGAAAACTCAATGCCCGGTATATCCAGGTAGAAAAAGAGCCAAAACCAAACAAAGGAGGAAATACTGCCACTCCCAAGGCCAAAAACACTACGATGGGTGTGTAATATCTTGCAAATTTTGTGATAAACTTTTCACTTTCTGCCTTTTTACTACTAGCGTTCTCAACAAGTTCCAATATTTTTGAAACCGTTGATTCCCCATATGCCTTTGTTACCTTGACTTCCAACACTCCACTGGTATTAATAGAACCAGAGTATACCAGATCATTGGCCTGAACTTCAATCGGTAGACTCTCACCAGTTAATGCCTTGGAATCAATATAACTGGTTCCTTTCACTACAATACCGTCTAGGGGGATCTTCTCTCCCGGTTTTACTTGTATCATATTTCCTACCATAACCTTCTGGGGATCTACTTTGCTTATGTTATTATTCGTAATCAAATTAGCATAATCCGGACGGATATCCATGAGTCCTACAATATTTTTCCTTGATTTATTTACTGCCATATCCTGCAGAATTTCCCCAATTCCATAGAAGACCAAAACGGTGACAGCTTCCATCTGTTCTCCAATAATAAATGCTCCTAGAGATGCAAAACCCATTAAGAAATTCTCATCAAATACTCTACCCTTAGCAATATTTTTCAAAGCCGCCAGTATGATTTCATAACCAGATAGAACATATGCGGTTAAAAGTCCTAATAAACGGATGTGATCCGGGAATTTTCCATAGGAAAATATAAGGGCTAATAGTAAGGAAGCTACCAAACGAACCATATATGGGATAACTTTATGATTCTCCTCCTCATCAGAGAAAGAATTATGGTTATGATGGTTATGCCCCATATCCTCAGACAGATCAATCACCTTTACATCTGGTTCGTGGGAAGAAACAATCTTTTTGATTTGGCCAAGAAGTCGATCTCCATGGTGATCCTTCACAGTAACACTAAGCTTTCTATTAATTAGATTTAAATTAACCTTAGTTACCTCTGGTAAAGATTTTACATTGTCCTCTATTTTAGCTGCACAATTGGGACAGCTAAGTCCTTGTAAAACAAACTCTCTTTTTTTCATATTATCTACCTCTCCCCGATATGTTCAAATCCTACCTCTAAAATATTCTTCACATGATCATCGGCCAGAGAATAAATAACTACCTTTCCCTTTTTCCGATACTTCACAAGTCTTGCCTGCCTTAAGGTTTTTAACTGATGGGATATGGCGGATTTTGTCATTCCTAATAAAACTGCTAGGTCACAGACACACATATCTTCCCGATCTAAGGCCCATAAAATTTTAATTCTGGTACTATCACCAAACACTTTAAAAAAATCTGCTAAATCATATAATTT
>DUNZ01000176.1 GCA_012839085.1 Clostridiales bacterium | reverse complement strand
TTTGATTGAAATATTTTAGAAAGGTTTCTTGCGTCAAGTCTTCTGCTATCTCTTTATTTTTTACTTTGAAATAACAATATTTGTATATTTTATCATACTGATCGTTCAAGCTTAGAGACATAGGAACCCCCTTTCTACTATGTATAACGTATGAAGAGAATAAATGTGCGAAGCATATTTTATAAATATAACAATTTTTTATAATTATTTTTCTAGTTAATAGTTTTATGGTTTTGTTTAGAAGAACCGGATACCGGATTACCATATTATGAAAGATTCGAATAATTTTAACATACCAAAGCTTTGTTTTCAAATTTATGTAAATTAAATTTGATATTTTTTACTATTTTTTGCTGTCAACTCTAACCTAACACATTTCACTTATATTTTTACAACAAAAATACCCTCGATCGGTTCCTATAGAACGTATCAAGGGTTTCGTACTCTAATCTACATTATGATTTTTTCACCGGAACAGCGATCGTGCTCCTGTTTCTTCCTCTGCCCCCATCCCCAGATATGGTGCATCATCAGATATTTCCCATCCAAAACGTTCAAAGGGATAATTCTCAATGGCCTCATTTAGAATCCCGATTGCAATAGGATAATCCTTGGGATCATTATATGGCATACCATTAAAGTATAAATAGGTGCAGGATGGCAATTCTGCTAAAGCTATCTTAATGCCTCCTATTAAACTCACTTAGGAGTCATAGGCTTACACTTTTCCACCACAATAAGGGCAATAATGAAACTCTGCAGGTATATCGGTTTTACAATTGGAGCAATATTTGAATGGATAATAATTGTTAACAGGATGTAGATTTTCCTCTCTAATATCAGTGGCAGGATTATTTTCAAAGTTCTTTCCAACCAAGGAATCCAGTTCATAAAGGCAACCGCAACATGAGCTTTTTACCATATACTTAATATTCCACCTGAAAATCGGTATGAAAAATAGGTGGAAATATCGATAGAATTTATAAATTTCATATCTAGCTAATTTACCACAAGCGGGACATACTATATTATTTTTAGTTCCTAGATCTTTCTCTTTGTCCTGTATTCCAAAAAAGGCTATAAAAATCATGTAAATCACTCTTTCTCTATTACTTCCTTTATTTTAAAACCATTGAAATCATAATGACAACCAAATCATTAGTATACAATTTACTTATTTTAGTAATGTAACATATTGATGTTTCTAAGTATTTTATATATAATGTTTATTATTGTTTATTTATGGAATATTTTTTATAAGATCTTGCACTAAAAGGAGGTATGTTTCCATATGAAACGGATCTTTATGGCATATAAAGACCTTATCGGTATCATTTTAATGTAAAAAAGGCGCCGCACATTTAGTGCAACAGCCCCGTTTTTTGTAAAACTATAGCTTCCTTACCTTAATAACATAGGTTACAGAAAACCAAGTTATCGACAACAAGTTAATCGGCACAGGGTTAATTACCTTGATAACATAGGTTACTGGAAACCTCTTCCTGTTTGGACAAAATCCCTGTTATTGGCCTGAATGATTCTATTATTTTATTAATTCAATTAATTCGTATACTCTATCTCTAGTAAGTTCAGCACCCTTTAAATATTCGATCATTGGACGAATGCTTCCGCCTTCATATACAGAACCAGCTTTGTTTATTTCATTTTCTTTCATAGCAATCCATTCCCTTTGAACGGATGTTAACTTATCCATAGAATCTTTGTCTAGAGTATCTTTTAAATATCCCCATACTTTATTAATTTCATCATCCCATAATACATAAATATCCTTTGCTAGGAAGTTCATTTCTGACTGATTTAAATCTTCATTTTTTAGTCGCTGGTTCAATTTCTCAGCTTGTTTTTCAATTTCTGCAACTTCTGCAATAATATCGAACTCTGTGTTACTTTCTTTTATTTCATCTATCATATAGCTTGAAAATCCACTTCCTGCTTTTACATTATATAGTCCATAAAATGGTAGATATTCACCCTTCTCATCACTTAAAACCCTATAGCCAACCCAGCTTCTGAAACCTTCCGGCAATTCTTTCAAGGGAGCTTGTGGTGTATAGATGTAAATTTCTTTAGCATCTTCTAATCCATATGGTTCACTATAGATATATTTGATTCCATCAATAATTTCTTCACTACCTACTTCTTTCTCCAGTTCAATATGCTTAATTGTCATGGAGTAAGTGTAATCATTTACTCTCTCTGGTGTTGTAAATTCTCCTTCAAATCTGGATGAATAATTTTTTCCGTATGGATAATCTTCTCCCGTATTTCCCATATCAGAATCCATAAATTCTCCCTTAAAAGTCCCATCTTCATTAATATTCAATATGGTTTGCCAAGCACCAGCTCCACTAGAAAATATAAATTGACACCTTGATAATTCAGAAAATTCTAAACCTGACTCTTCTCTGTTACTCTCCTCTACACTGGGAATAACTTCAGCTGTATTTAATTCCGCCAATGCAATTGCCTCTGCACTATCCTTCTCTGTTTCTTTAAGATCCATTATTGAATCTGCCTCTTCACTATCCTTCTCTGATTCTTTAATATTAATTACTGGATTATTCTCTGTAATTGAATTATTTGAAGCTATATTTTCACTCTGACAACCTGCAAATAATACTGCGGTACTTACTGCTACCATTAATAATAATTTACGTTTATATAAGGACTTATTGAACATCTTTATATCTTTATAAGATTTTAAGTACTTCTTTTTCATATGCTTACCCCTTGATTCTTATATTTTCAATTCTTACTTTCTATTGCTACTTCCATAGACTATAACATATGTTTTTCTTATATTCTATCATTGTAATTTCATATTTCAATACTTTAATAAAAACTTAAACTCTTTAATAAAAACTTAAACACCTAAGATGTATAACCTGATGAATTGGCAACTAACATAATCAATGCAACAGAGAATTTGACCGAGGATTTTAAAAATTTATATGTAGATACCGATGCTTATGTAACAAGTATTTTTTATGATTGTAAAAGACCTGAAGGTTTTGAAATTTAATAAAAACAAATTTCTAAACCTTCAGGTCTTTTTTATCTTACTCGTATATTTACGAAACCATCCAGACTGATACTAACGAAGCCATCCATATTTAACAAGACTATCCTTTTGCGTATAATCGTCCACTTCTCGTAACGTTTTTACTATACTAGGCATGTCTAAGACTTTTATAAATTCCTCAAGAGCCTTTACACCAATATCAGCATGTTGCTCCCGTTCTTCTGCGGTTTTTAGCAAAGGTGTCACCATATGATCCGATGGCTCATCAAAGTAAGAACCAACCGCACCGGATGCCAGTGCATATTTTCCTAATTTGTTAGCAGGATTTTTTTTCATTCCCTGCAACATACTTTGTATATCATAGGTAACGGAATGTGATTCCGGTACATTTAAGGGAACATCTTCTAGTCTTCCTAATATTTTATAAGCTCCTATACAAATATCATTAAAGGCTTCCATAAAGTTAAAGCTTAAATCTTTACGGTCTGCAGCTTTTACCATATCTATATAGAGAATGGGACATTTTGTCTCTTCAAAAAAATCACGAATAACTGGACTAACTGTTAAATAAGCAGGAGCATGGCAAGTTACATATATTTGTCTTCTAAAACCTTGTCTTAGCAAAGATTTGGCAATTTGATACAAATAATCGATCCCATCCCTTATGGATATTTGAACCGTACCTTTGGCACTCACTGTCCCCCCTGCAAAGAAATAAGGGAGATTATGAAGAACTAAGCCATCTGTCTCTTCTGCCATTCTTAGTGCTAAAGCTTCTGCTACAACTGTTTCTGTATCAAGTGGTAAAGCCCCATGAGTTTCTGTTACACCAACTGGTACAAAAATTATATCATTTCTACTTAAATATTCTTCTACTTCACCATTGGTTAATTTAGATAAAAATCTTGTACGCATCTCCATCATATTAGCATCTCCTATTTGAAAATTAATTCTATTATCTAAGCAAATAAATGAACTAATTTCTATTCATTTTACCTTCTCTTAAGTTCCATATTAGACCTACACCAACGATTTCTAAAACAACCGCTAATAGTGGAACTCCTGTTCCTAATAAACGAATTTTATTGACAACATCTATGGTTTGGCTTGGTGCTTCAGCAACAAATCCTATGGCTGCTAATACACCACTAACACCTACGGATGCTACTGTGGAATTCAAGAATTTCAAATTATTATACTAATTATCTACATATAATCTATGAACTATGACTTAGTCATACTAGTAAGGATAAAAATAAGGCTTCCAGCAATCAGTAGTTTCTACTGAATATCTGAAAACCTTTGATTTCAAGCCTATTTAGGCATATTTCTTGTTCTTTCTATCTTATCTATACAAGCTCATCCCATGTAATGTACTTATTAACAATGTGAGCGTTCTTTGGAACAGATCAACTGCATTGATAATCACTAGTTCATATCGGATTCTTGAGATGGCTTACGATCTGCATTTTCTGTTTTTTTCATTTCTCTTTCAATTGCTTGAAATGCTTCTGTTTTACTTCCGGTGGTAGATCGAATGGAGAAAGCAATGTTTACAATATGATCCGATACTCTTTGCAAGGAAAACAGCACTGAGTAAATGCTTTTTGACACCTCAACAGGGTACATTCCTGAACTTAAACGTACAACATGTTCATTACGTGTAGAGGATATTAGTTTTTTAATTTCTTTGTGAATGTTTGAAATTGTTCTAAAATTTTCGGTTCTTCGTTTCGTAAAGGCATCAAAGCCTAAGTCAAACATTTCCGATATATGCCCATATATTTGGTTAAGCTCTTCTTTGGTCTGATCCAAAAACTTGACGTTATTTTCCTTCATATAGCTAGTTTCTTTTACTAAGAGTACTGCATAATCACCCAGACGTTCAATATCGTTGGTAACATGATGTAAGCCACCAATCAGTTTTTCATCACCAGCAAATTTAGTAACTGATGAAATTTTGATAAAAAAACTGGTGAGCTTATTTGTTAAGAAATCGATCCGGTATTCAACCTCGGCAATTTTTTTGCTTTCACTCATATCTTCCTTGACCAATGAAGCAAACGAACGATCAAGATTCTCCTTGGCAAGAATCGCCATATCGTACAATTCCCTTAATGCCTGCTCAATGGCAACCGCTGGGGTTTTCAAGAAACGCTCATCAATATAGGATACTTCTTCCAGCTTCTGTTCTTTATCTTTCACCACTCTCATCACTAAGTTGACTAAGGGATCAATAAATACAAGCAACACTAGAGTGTAAAGCAAATTATAGATTAGATTAAATGTGGCAAGACTAAACTGGGGTTTTTCAGAAAACAAACTATCAAACATATTCGTGATGGGTGTTCTGAAAAGAACTAGAATAATTGTAAATGTAATCGCACCAAGTACACT
>DUNZ01000175.1 GCA_012839085.1 Clostridiales bacterium | reverse complement strand
GTTCGTGCCATCTTTGGGGACATGACCCTAGTATCTAGAATCATCTATGCATTGGTGGGTATCTCAGGATTATACTCCTTAAGCTTTTTCGGTAGATTACAAAACGATTAACCATTAAGAAAGCTTAAGTTACCTCATTCCGCTTTTATTATATCACAATACTAAAATGAGCGTCGTTTTCCGACGCTCAATCTATTTTTCTATTGCTCCTATTATAATTAATCTATTACTAATCTATTACTTATTACTTATTACTTATTACTTATTACCTAATACCTATTAATCTATTTTTATTGCTACAAGTATTAATTTTTACATAACTTGTAAGCTCAATTTGTTCTCACAGTTATTAAGGTATGCAGAAAAACTATCCTTTTATGATAGCAAAAATAATCTCATACCATTTCCTTATAAAAAGGATCTGTTACAAAGATACAGTAATATACTTTTTCACACTCTCTGGAAATTGATTTTCATTCATAGAAATACTTATGATAAAATCCGTTTGAAATTGCTCAGAAATTCTTTCTAATTTTTTGAATATAGCTTCGATGTTTTCATCATTTACAAAAGCTATTTTCAAGAAACTATCAAAATAAATAGCTTCTATATCATGATCACAAGAATTGATACCACAGATAAAACCAATAAACTCATTTTGATTTTCAATCAGATAATCCCTTACATTAATCAACCTAATCTTATTACTTAATTCGTACATATGCTTGTTGCTTTTGTCAAGATAAACAATACTTCCTTTTGCTGTGTTTACCTCGGTATTGGCCTTTTCGATTAAAATTTTCGTCTTTCCTTTACCTTTTTCACCTGCAATAATCTGTATCATTGTAATCTCCTCCTTATAATGGACGCAACGAATGGTTGTGCGGTGCCAAGTATTTAATTGTGATTTTGCATAAAAATTTTTTATTTACAATTTAATTATAGTACAGCTTATATAAAAATACAACACGTAAATACCATTTTAGGGTACTATAATTAATTATTAACAATTTATTTACAATTATCCGCTAATTCATCCATTATAAGAAGTTTCTCTTATTTATCTGTAATATATTTAAACAAATATGACATCTGGGAATAAAGACTGTTATTATCGGATGCCTTCAATATAATGGCAATATAATTATGCCCATTTTCATCTTTACATAACAGGGAAAAACAATATCCTGCTTTATTTGTTGTACCAGTCTTTCCCCCTATAACTTCTATACCTTCCTCAATATCTTCCTCTCCAAGATGATATTTATTCGTAGAATAAAAGGTCTTTTCCTTTTGGTTGCCTTCTGCATCTGTATAGATGGCCTCATAGGATGCCATGTTAATAATGGAAAGAAAGGTATCATACTTAAGAAGTTCATTAAATATAAGATATATATCATAAGCCGTTGTATACTGATTATCATCGTGTAGACCGTGGGAATTAACAAAATTAGACTGTACAGCCCCCAATTCCGTTGCCACACGATTCATTTCTTTCACAAATGCTTCTTCACTTCCACTAATATGTTCTGCAATTGCTATACTGGCATCATTACCAGAATAGATTAACATACTTTTTAATAAGGCTTCCAGGGAAATGACATCTCCCTCCTTAAAGCCACATAATTTTGCACCAACGACAGGGATATGAGAGGCATTGTAACTTACGGTTACCATATCCGTCATTTCCCCTTTACGAAGTGCAACCAAAGCAGTTAGAAGTTTGGTAAGGCTTGCGGGATAAAAGCTCTCATAAACATTATCTGCATAAATAATTTCTTTATCCGTATGATTTATCAATAATGTTGCACCAGAATCAAGTACTGGATCCTGCTCCATGACTTCATCTTCTGGTAAAACAGCCAGATTTTCTGCAAACAAATTTTCTTCAGCTATAAAATTATTGTCAACATGACTAACGTTGGTAATCGTTTGATAGGATAAAAATTTATCCGAGGAAACTTGGCAGCCTCCTAAGAAGATACTCATGATTAAAATACAGATGATTACTCTTTTTTTCATATGTTACCGCCCTTCCTGCTTTACAAGAAAGTGAATTTATTTAAATACTTCTCGCCAATCTAAATCTCCACGATCTAAGGCTTTTACTAATAATTCTGCCGTCGCCAAATTAGTAGCCAAAGGAATATTATGCTTATCACATAATTGGAATATATTATTTACATCTGGCTCATGGGATTTCGGTGTTAATGGATCCCTAAGAAAAATAACCATATCAATTTGGTTATGCTCGATTTGAGAACCCAACTGTTGTTCCCCACCTAGATGTCCAGCCAGATATTTATGAACATTAAGATTGGTGACTTCTTCTATCAATCTACCGGTTGTACCTGTAGCATAAAGATTGTTTTTGCTCAGAATACCACGATAGGCAATACAGAAATTCTGCATTAATTTCTTTTTCGCATCATGTGCTATCATTGCAATATTCATCTTTTTACCCCCTATCCTTTTTTGGTTGTAATCTTATATTTAGTATGATTCCTATAGCAATCATGCCACTCATCATGGAACTTAATCCACTACTTAAAAATGGCAAGGGAATACCCGTATTCGGCAACATGGCTGTGGCAACACCGATGTTAACAAACACTTGAAACATAAACATCGATGCAATTCCTATAGCAATTAGCCTTCCCATATCATCTGGAGCCTTCTTTGCTACAAGAAGGCATTTATAAATTATGAATGCAAATAGACCAATGATAAAACAACAACCGATAAAACCCAATTCTTCACCAGCCACCGAAAAGATAAAATCACTTTCCGATATCGGAACAGAACTATAACCCCTTATTTCATCTGCAGTTTCACTGAATAATTTCCCATATAGCTGTCCAGATCCAATGGCTTGGATCGAGTTTTCCTGTTGATACATGGTTGCCGGATATAATTCCGGATTTAATATTGAAAGAACCCTTCGCTGTTGTGTTTCTGTTAACAAGACCTGGTAATCCTGTTGTACATACCAGAAAAGTCCAGCAAAAGCGGGAATTCCGACAATTAATATCGGCAATATTATTTTCCAGCTAAGACCGGCTGCAAAATACATCATGGCAAAAACAAACATAATTACCATACTTGTAGACAAGTCCGTCTGCGTTAGGATTAAGTATGTTGGTATTGCCATGGCAATAATAATAAAAAGCATAACAAGGATATGATTGATCTTATCCTTTAGTAGGATAAATACTTTAGCCAAAAATAATATCAATATAATTTTACTAAGCTCTGATGGTTGAAACATGACAGGACCTACTTCTAACCATCGCTTAGCATAATTGACAACCTTACCATTGACTTTAACCAAAATAAGAAGTACTAGATTAATAAAGTATATTACGATATAGAACTTACACATAAAGTGATAATCAATCATGGAAACAATGATTGCAATAAACAAGCCGCCAAACAAGCCTATCAATTGTTTTTGAAAGAGATTTTCCCCTTCCAATTGAACTTGCTTAACTAAAAAAGCTCCAATCATACCCAATAACATTACAGCAAGAACAATAGTTATCCCATAACGTTTAAAGTCATATTGCTTAAATTTAATCATCCGGTCTACTTCCTTACCTCTTTACTTCTTGGAGGACTTTAAATCTTTAATAGGAATATTGGCAAACAAGGCAGGTACTACACCATTATTTGACTCGGATTCCATTTGAGTTATTTTTATATCCAGTCCTTCCTGATCAATTTCTATATACTTCGATATTACAGCAATAATATCATTTTTAATCTGTTCCATTATTTCCGGGGAACAATTGGCACGGTCTGAAACCAAAACTAGTTTCAGCCTGTCCTTAGCGATGTTTCCGCTCCCCTTCTTTTTAAAAAAGTCTAACAAACCCATGATACTACCTCCCTACTATTTCTTGCGTTTGCCAAAAAGTTTACTAAAGATACCATTCTTTTCATTCAAATCCAAGAAAGGTACATCCTCTCCTTCAATTCTGCTACAAATATTCATATATGCCCTTCCCGCAAGAGAATCAGAACCAACTAATGGTTCACCTTGGTTGGTAGCGATTACAATATTCTCATCATCCGGTACAACACCGATTAAATCAATAGCTAGAATTTCACATACGTCCTCACTGGACATCATGTCTCCACGTTTTACCATGTCCATACGGATACGGTTTACTACTAAGTGAATTTGTGAAACATCATTCGCTTCCAGAAGACCAATGATTCGGTCTGCATCTCTTACAGCAGATACCTCAGGGGTAGTAACTACTAATGCTCTGTCAGCTCCTGCAATGGCATTTTTAAAACCTTGCTCGATACCAGCTGGACAGTCCATTAATATGTAATCAAATTCTTCCCTTAATTCATCAGCCAGCTTTTTCATCTGCTCGGGACTAACAGAGTTTTTATCTCTGGTCTGTGCGGAAGGAAGTAAATATAGATTTGGATATCGCTTATCTTTAATCAGTGCATTTCTAATTCTACAATTACCTTCAATTACATCCACTAGATTATAGACGATCCGGTTTTCTAATCCCATTACAACATCCAAATTTCTTAAACCTATATCTGTGTCAATTAACACAACTTTCTTGCCTAGCATTGCTAATCCTGTACCAACATTGGCAGTTGTTGTGGTTTTACCAACACCGCCTTTTCCCGATGTTACAACTATAACTTCTCCCATACTCCTATTCTCCATTCCTTACGGAGGCCTTGCCTCCTTTTCTCTTGAGGATTTCCCCCACTATTTGTCATTATTTCTAAAGAGTGATATCATTTAATACACTCTTATTTAGCGGTTCGATATAAATATTACCTTCTTCAAGGAAAGCAATTTTTGCTTCCTTTACTTCCTCTTTTACAGGCTTGTCCGGGGCTCTGGCAATGACATCTGCAATCCTAATTTGGGTAGGACTCATATCCAAAGCTACAACAAAAGAATTGGTATTGCCACAGGCTCCTGCAAAGGCATTTCCTTTTAGAGATCCTAATACAATGATATTTCCCTTAGAGACCACCCTGGCTCCATGATTCACATCACCTATGATTATAACACTGGTTTCAAACTCTAAAGATGCGCCAGATCGTAGGATTCCCTTATAAAATTGACCGGAATTGTTTGATAATTCCATTAGTCTTTGTTCTAGGGTCTTACGAAAGAGTTCTTCTCGCTCTGGATCATTATCTATAACACAGACAATTCTCATATCGGTATTTTGTCCGATAATATCAAGAATTTCTCTTTCTTGGTCGCTTGTCAATTTTCTGCCTTCAAAGCTGATTGCCATTTGGGCATTTTCAAAAAATTTACTGGACTCTTTGAATTTTTCTTTAATTTGTGTCTTTAATACCTCAAAATCTTCGTCCGGACTTAAAACAACTATGATTCCATATTTATTTCCTTTAATCATTACTGAATTATTCGTACTCACCGTTTTCCAGACTCTCCTTTTTTAACGATCCTATCATAATCTGCATCAACAGATTATGATAGGTTATTCAATGTAAGCCTCAATTGCGCTGCTTTCCGGTATGGTAACTTCGCTTTCAAGAAGTTCCTCTTCATCTTCCAAACCAAAATAATATTTATATACATCTCTGGTAACTTCTGCTGAGTTATGAGAAGTATAACCATTGGGAATTACTGTCGTAACAGAAACCTTTGGTTCCTCATAGGGAGCAAAAGATACAAATAAGGCATTATTTGGACTGCTCTTGCTTAACTGAGAAGTACCTGTTTTACCTGCTACTTTAATGCCTAGGTCTTTGTATGTGTTATAGGATGAACCACCTTTTTCATTCACAACAGAATACATACCTTCTAAGATTGCATCCCAGGTTGATGGATTTGTATCGGTAAGATCATTCAAAATCGTAGCTTGATTATTCAAGATCTCTTTACCATCTTTATCGACAATTTTATCTAAAATAGTAAAATTATAGACCGTTCCACGATTCGCTAATGTGGTTACGTATCTGGCTAACTGTATGGGGGTATAAGCATGACTTCCCTGCCCAATAGCTGAGCGAATCGCATCTCGATTGGATACATGTGGATTGTCCTCATAAAGCTCGATACCGGATGTGGTATTTAAGCCAAACATAGCTGCATACTTAGCCAATCGTTCCAATCCCAACTGATCTCTTACCCTGCCACTACTATCCATACCTAATCTCCAGCCCATCTCATAGAAATAATAGTTACATGAAACCTTAAGGGCATGTACAAGATCAACATGGCCATGGGATCTAGGATAGATATGACATTTTGCAGGGATATCGGTTTTATCAAATTCACCAAGATCAAGAACCTTATCTGAAGGTGTGATTACACCCTCTTCTAATGCTGCAAATGCTGTAAGCATTTTAAAGGTTGATCCCGGTGCAAATGCTTCTTGTAAAGGTCGATTTACCAAGGGGTAAGTTTTATTTAACCTTAAGAAGTTATAATAGTCTGCATCCACCTTATTGGCCATTTTATTGTTGTCATAACTAGGATAAGAAACTAGGGCAAGAACATCACCAGTTTGCACATCTGTTACAACAACAGAACCACTACAGGGTTCCAAAGCCAGCATAGCAGGTGTGATTTCTAACTTGGTCAGCTTGTCTATAATATAGTTGTAAGCTGACACTTGATTATTTAAGAGCCGGTTAATCTCTTCTTCATTATATTCTATCACATTTTGGTCGGATAATAAAATACAAATTTCCTTTCCCGTTAAATTATACGAAAATATCAAATTTCTGTAAATCCTTTTAACAAAATTGTCATCATTTTTCATCAAATTAACCGTATGATTGATCAATTTATAATATAATTCCTCAGATGTTAGGTATTCATTACCAACACTTAATTTTGATAAATCAATCCAGTTATTTGCCAAGGCATAACGGATAAAAGCACTTAAGCTTATTTTATTGTTTTTATAATCCTTAAATGTAGAATCATCCTCTGGAATTGCATTGGTTAAAAGAATTTTATTGGAGATTAAAACATTATAAAAGTACTTTAAATAATCCTCCATATCTCCTGCCTTTTGATTGGTAATTTCGTTATCATAAGACAATAAATTATTTAACTGCCCAAGAACACTGGTAAGATTGGATTGATATTTTCCGTAAACTTGCCGCTCCATTTGGGTAGCATCCGGGTCATCGAATTCATCGATATTAATTATATTATTGTTAAAGAATGCATAATACACTTCATAAATTGGGATTAAAATATCAGAGGCACTCTCCCCCTTACTACCGTAATCCAAATTGGGGGTGATCTTTGATTTTAGAATACCTGCTATTTTTTTCTCCAATAAATGATAGGCTGCTTTCTGTAAATCAGCATCGATGGTAAGATATACATCATTCCCAGCGATTGGATCCACACGATCGACTACGTCAATTACTTTTCCAGTATAGAAATTAACGGAAACCGTTTCATTTCCTTTCGTACCACTAAGATATTCTTCATATTCTTTCTCGATCCCTGACTTACCAATAACATCCGTGGAATTATAATAATCGGATTCCTTTTCTTTTTCCGCCAATTCTTCTGCACTAATTAATCCCGTATATCCTAGGATATGAGAAAAATAAAGAGCATCATGATAAACCCTCTTGGTTTGTTTGGCGATCTCGACTCCTACTAGTTCTGCACTATTTTCCAAAACTTCCGCTACTGTAATATCACTCACATTGGAAGCCACTGTAATCTGAACATACTTTGGATAATTACAAAATAAAGCATAGCGGATACTCATAATTTTTAAAGTTTCCTCTACACTATACTCCTCTGAAATGCCAAACATGCTGGTGTATCCATCTCCTGTACCAATCCGTAAATATTCATATACCTCCGCAGCAGTGGCATTTTTCTGCTCCTCAGTTAATTCATTATTATCTAAGGTATAGGCATAAACATTCTTTTTAAAACGAGTAAGGGCACTACCACTTACGGTAAACTCAAATTCCCCTTTACTGTTTTGAATAATGTAAAATTCATTATCTAAAGTATCACCATTTCCTTCAATAATATTGATTAATTTATGAATAATGGCATTTCTTTGCTCATTGGACTTTATTTCTGTACTATCTTCCATCATTACTGAATAAGACAGCATATTCGAGGCAAGAAGTTTTCCGTTTCTGTCATAGATATTGCCTCGGGTACTTTTAATCTCTCTGTTTCTTGTTTTCTTTAGATTAAATTCCTCGGCATGGACAGGTCCTTCCACAATCTGAAGGACAAATAAACGGTGTATGATAAATGAGAATAAGACCATATAAATAATGGTGATTGGAAATAATCTTGAGGTAACTACTTTCTTAATTTTTTCCCAAATAATATCTAACACCTTTATGCCCCCTTGTCCGATTTTTGATCCAATTTTTTATTTATCATATGTAGCAGCTTATAAAGAAAAACAGAAACCAAAACCGTATATAATATCTCAGGTAGCATAATTCTTCTAAGATAATACACAAAGTTTAAACGTCCTCTTAATAAAAATTCAAACACATAGTAGAAAAAGTCATATAGAAAACTGCTGATTGCCACCATGAAAATCGGAAATGTATAATCATCCGGAGAATATACTTTATTCACATACCCCATGACATATCCAATCAGCATAAAGATAAGCGCATACAACCCTATGATATTCCCATAGAATATATCCACTAAAAGCCCACTAAAAAAACCCATCAGAAGTCCAGTCATCCTCCCCCGCATGTAAGCATGGGAAACGACTAATATGATTAACAGGTTTGGCATCACATTTACCAGACTGATATAGTGAAACATGGAGCTTTGTAAAACAAAACATACTATAATCTCTATCAAATATACTAAAATCCGTATCACAATCGACAACCTACTTTTCTTCTACTTAATCCTCTTGACCATCCAATGGTTCCTTTAATTCCGTTATAATAAGTACCTCTTCCAGTCTTTCAAAATCAACAACTGGAGTTAAATAAGCAGTCTTGGTCATATTGCTGGGATCCAACTTAATATCACTAATATAACCGATTAGGATTCCCTGATGATAATTGGGACTGATATGAGATGTCACCACCTCATATCCATCATAAACCTGAGCATCCTTACCGATTAATTCTACCCTGATTTTGTTCTCATCCATTAACTCCAGATCGCCTTTTACATAACAAATATCAGAGGTCTTCAAAAACATTCCGGTAACAAAACTCTTATCATCGATGATGGAACGAACAATAGAATTGTTATAATTAGCTTCAACGATAATACCTACTAGACCGTTACCAGCTATAACATTCATATTCTTCTCCAATCCATCCTTGGTTCCCTTATCAATGGTAAAAACGCTATACCAATTGTTAGAATCTTTACTAATAACCCTGGCAGCAACCTTGGGGTAATCAATGTACTTTTTATCCAATTCAAAAAGTTCCCGTAGTCCATCCAACTCATATTTGTCTTGTAAGAGAAGTTTGTTTTGATAGGTCAAGATATCTACTTTTTCTTTTAACTTAGCATTTTCCTCCAGTAGTTCATTGACACTTCTAAAATTATCCAATTGATCTGATATTAAGGTACCTACTACATTAATCCCTTTTTGCATAGGTGTAATTACCGTGGATACAGCATTTCGCACCGGTAATAACTTATCACCAAAGCGAAAGGAAACTGCAATCAGGAGAATACATAGTAAAACACATACGATAAGTACATGCTTAGGATTAATATTTAACTTTGTCCTACGTCTCATCATAACCTCCATGCTGCCCTTACTAGGTTTTTACAAATATGTCTTAGGCCGTAAAACATCTGCTAGGCCAGAAAACTTATGATCTTCCATAATTGTACCCAAACCTTTTACAACTGTATCAGCAGGTTCTGGACAGATATTTATTTTCAACTCTGTTTCTTTGTGTAGCAGCTCGTCTAAGGCAAATATTTTCGCTGAGCCACCAGTAATATAAATACCACTATCGATAATATCCGAAGATATTTCCGGTGGAGTTCTCTCTAAAATGATTTTCATGGCATCAATGATGGCATACAAGTACTCATAAATCGCCTCATAAACAGTTTTTGAAGAAACCTCAATCAAGGTTGGTAAACCAGTAACTACATCACGACCATAGACTTTAACACTGGCTTCCACCATTGGTAAAGCACAGGCCAATTGCTTTTTAATACTTTCTGCTGTCTTATCACCAATGTAGAGGTTATATTTTCTTTTTACAATGCTCTTTATGGATTCATCTAAGCGATTGCCACCAACGGGAATTAATTTACTAAGAACGATGCCTCCTAAAGATAAGATTGATATTTCTGTAGTATCTGCCCCAATATTGACCACCATAACACCTCTGGCAGAGGTTATATCCAGTCCTGCTCCAATTGCGTCAGCAATGGGTTTTTCTACAATCTTAATATGACCCACCTTTAAACTAGAACTAGCAATTAGGTCATAGAAAGAACGACGCTCCACTTCGGTAATATCTGTGGGTGTCGCCACGATATAATCTGCAGCCCCAGGACGTTTATTGCCATTAATACGCATCATAAAATGATTTAACAAGGCTGTCATATTAGCAACATCTGCAATCACTCCACTACGAACGGGATAAGACACCATAATATTAGAGGGAGCCTTTTCATACATCTCATAAGCTTCTTCCCCAGAAGCAATCACCGTCTTGCGATCAGCGATTGCAATGATATTATGTTCGTCTAGAACAATCCCTTGACCCTTTTTATATATTTTAATTGTGCTTGTACCAAAATCTATTCCATATGCTTTTGTAGCCATAATAACCTCCCTGCTGCCCATAATTAACCTCAATGATTCGTCAAATCATTCTCTCTTCCTTTAAGCTGATATACTTATTATCGCCAATAATAATGTGATCCATAAGTGTAATGCCTATGAAATTACCAGCTTCCTGTATCCTTTTACTAACCCGAAGGTCTTCCGCACTAGGGGTAGGATCCCCACTGGGATGATTGTGGAGCAAGATAATATTAACTGCTTCATATTTTAAGGCCTGGATAAATACTTCTCGGATCGGCATAATGGAAGTATTCACAGTACCAGTGGATATGACCATATCTTTGATGATCTTATTCTTGGTATCCAGCATAACTAGGATAACCTGCTCTCTGGTAAGATGCCTTAAATCCTGCATATAATAATCTGCAACATTTTTCGGTGTAGTAAGTTTCAATCGATCCTTTTGTAATTCCTTTGCCATCCGTTTTGTGATTTCTGCAAGACATAGAAGCTCAATGGCTTTTACCCTGCCCACCCCTTTAATCTTCATAAGTTGCTTCATATTAAGATAATTTAAGCCAATAAGACCTGGATGAGTTTCAGAGTGATTTAAAATTTGGATTGCCAAATCAATCGCCCTTTGATTTCTTGTACCTGTCCGAAGAATCACAGCCAGAAGCTCTGCATCGGATAGCGCACCAGCTCCGAATTGTTCACATTTTTCATAAGGTCGTTCAGACACTGGTAATTCTTTTACTGTTAAATGATTCATTATGATACCTCCCAATCCCTCTCTCCAAGAAATCAGTTGGTTCATAGAACTTATATCTTTTTATATAAGAAAATGGATGCCAAGGCACAAATCACACTAGCAATGGTAATCTTAAGACTTAATCCAAACTGTATCTTTAATGCGATTAAATCTAAGGTGATTATATTGTGCTTTGTGGTGTCTCCAATCTGAAATTCGAATCCGTAGCCCAACCAAGATAAAAAAGATATGTCCTTGGTGATATGTCCTAGAAAGCTGCCAACAACAAATCCGGCAAGTATCAATAAAAAAAGTGCCCATTTGTTTTTTCCATAGCTTTTCGCCATTTTGCATTGCTCCCTTCCGGTTCATCCGGTAATATGTGTATAATTAGTAATTAAATTCTATCATATTTTATCACAGGAATAAAATTTTGTATATAAGAATATCAACCCTTATGATAGCACAACGATACCCTCTTCGTAAAGTTTTTGCAAGGACATCAGTATACCAAACTTAGCGTGATACCAGGTAAGTCCTCCTTGGAAAAACACCGTATAAGGAGGCTTAATCGGAGCATCTGCAGATAATTCAATGGAGGAACCTTGCACAAAAGCTCCTGCTGCCATAATTACATCACAGGTATAACCAGGCATTTCCCATGGTTCCGGAGAAACGAAACTATCCACCGGCGCTGCGGCTTGTATTCCTCTACAGAAGGCAATTACCGCCTCAGGAGAATTTAAAGTAACTGCTTGTATAATATCAAATCGGTCTTCTGTACCATTGGGCAATACATCATATCCCAGTTTTTCATATATATTAGCCGCAAAAATAGCACCCTTTAATGCTGCTGCTACAACTGTAGGTGCTAAAAACAAGCCCTGAAAGAAGGTTGCATTTAAACCAAGGGTAGCTCCAACCTCTTTACCTAGGCCTGGGGCAGATAAACGAAAGGCAGCATTTTCTACATACTCTTGTTTTCCAACGATATAGCCACCGACGGGAGCTAAACCACCACCAGGATTTTTAATCAAGGATCCGACACACAAATCCGCACCCACATCCGTTGGTTCAATCACTTCTACAAATTCTCCATAGCAATTGTCCACCATGCAAATGATATTGGGATTAATCTCTTTGATAAAGCTTATTACCTCACCAATTTGCTCTACGGATAAAGTCGGACGGTTGGCATAACCTTTGGATCGTTGTATGGTAGCCAATCTAGTTTTTTCATTGATTGCTGCTCGTATCCCATCAAAATCAAATCCACCGTCATCTAGTAAATCAACCTGGCGATAAGTAACCCCATATTCTGCAAGGGAACCATTCATTGGTGTAATTCCAATAACCCCTTCCAAAGTATCGTAAGGTTTACCTACCGGAGATAGTATTTCATCCCCTGGACGTAAATTTCCAGACAAGGCAATGGTAAGGGCATGGGTTCCACTCATCAACTGGGGTCTTACTAGAGCATCCTCTGCATGAAAGATATCTGCATACACTTGTTCCAGAGTATCTCTTCCGATATCATTATAACCGTATCCAGTGGTAGCAGCAAAATGGATATCACTTAACCGATTTTCCTGCATGGCTTTTAATACCTTTAGCTGATTGAATTCTGCGATTTTATCAATAGAAGCAAATCGCTCCTTCAAAGCTTCCTCCGCTTCCATACAAAAATCATAAACCTTGGGATCAATTCCCAAAGATTGGTAACTCTCTTTTAATTCTTTTGTAAACATTACTTCTCCTCCTAGTTTTAAGAACTTGTCAATACAAACATTTAATTTGTTTACATAATAATATTATGTAAATCATATTTATGGTCATTTTTAATTTTAACCCATCTAAAATAAAAATATAATCGAATTCAAATAATTTTGCATATTAAGCCAAATCATAATTATTTTATATTTTTATCTCAACTCAAGATTGCAATATTTTAAATTTTTATTCCAATTCAAAATCGCAATATTTTAATTTTTATTTCAATTCAAGATTGTAATATTTTAATTTTTATTTCAATTCAGGATTGTAATATTTTGATTTTTTTCCATTACAAAATTGTATTTGATTGTTTTATTATAATATAATCAAAATCAGAAAGATAATAATCAAAGATACTTCAAGATAATTTTATATAATCCCCTTTTCCTTTAAAGTAGCAAGCATATGATTTAGAATGGAGTCCTCATCCTCAAAGTCATCCTTGTTAATCCATTGGACATCCTTCTCTCGTTTAAACCATGTTAACTGTCTTTTGGCATAGTGTCTGGTATCCCTCTTTAGAATTTCAATAGCCTTTTCCAGACTATAGTCCCCATTATAATAAGCGAGGATTTCCTTATAACCAAGGCCTTGCATGGATACCATATCTTTGGTATATCCCATGTCCGCCAAGGATTTTACTTCCTTTAATAGTCCCTCTTCTAGCATTAAGTCAACTCGCTGGTTGATCCCTTCATAAAGCTTAGAACGTTCTCTATTTAAAACAAAATAGCAAAATTGATAAGGGGACTCTTTGCTTCTTTGTTCTTCATTATGGGTCGAAATTCGTTCCCCGGTTAACTTTGCATACTCTAAGGCACGGATAATTCTTTTGATATTGTTGGGATGAATCGCTTTGGCACTTTCCGGATCAATCTCTTTTAACATATCAAAAAGCTGATCCTTTCCTCCCTCCCTGACAATCTCTTCTAATTCCATGCGGTAGCTGGTGTCCGCTTCATTCTTGGTAAAATCAATATCATATAAAACTGCTTGAATATAGAAACCGGTACCTCCAACCAGGATCGGTACCTTGTTTTTATCGTATATTTGTTTCATATATTTTTTTGCTAATTGTTGAAACAAAACTACATTGAACTCCTCGTCTGGCATAAATTCATCAATTAGATAATGGGGAACCCCCTGCATCTGATCTGACTTAATCTTAGCCGTACCAATATCCATATGGCGATAAACCTGCATGGAATCTGCAGAAATAATTTCACCATCTACGGCTTTCGCCAACTTGATTGATAAGGCTGACTTCCCGACGGAGGTGGGTCCTGTCAAGATAATTAAAGGTTTTTTCTCCATACCAACCTTCCTAACATAATTCATTTATTGTTTTACTTCCATCATTGATTCGTCTTCCATAATCATGGTTCTAGATTTAAGATTCATAGTTCTAGAACATCTTTCATCTTCTTCCATCTTCATCGTACTAAATCTAACGTTCTAAATCTAAGTATCATGGTTATAGAACATCTTTCATCTTCTTCCTCCATAATCATGATCTAGATCTAAGATTCATAGTTTTAGATTTAAGAACTAGACTTAAGATTCATAATTCTATACCATTATTATTCTTTTACTTCTAACATTACTTGTCCTACTTCCATAAATCAGTTTTTACTTCTAATATTCCTGCTTCTACTTCCTAATGCTTTATGACATTTATGAATTAATTCTCTTGAATTTTCTTTCTAATTCATATTGGCTCATAGAAATAATCACTGGTCTCCCATGGGGACAATGATAAGGATTCTCCAAAGTAAGTAGTTCCTGAATTAGGACTCTTGCTTCTTCCGTGGAAAATGCATGATTCGCCTTTACAGCAGCCTTACATGATAAAGATGCCACTCTTTCTAAAATAGATTCTGGAGTGGTACCAGCAAAATCCTTGTTGAGTTCATCCATAAATTCCAGAAATAGATCCTTCTCCGAAATCCCATACAAATCGGAAGGTACAGCTCTAACAGAAAATTCATTACCGCCAAAATGTTCAATCTCATAACCCAAATTTGCTAAAGTATCCTCATATTTTTTTAGAGTTTCCTGCTCGCTCAAAGTTAGACTTAATACAATGGGGGGAAGCAGCATCTGTGATACTATGGTTTTTTTCTTGGCCCCAGCCATTATTCTTTCATAGAGTACCTTTTCATGGGCGGCATGCTGATCTATAATATATAGCTCTTTCCGATATTCCACTAACCAGTAGGTCGAAAAAAGCTGACCTATGATTTTATGTTCCTCTATAGCAGCCTCTGATAAAAAAAGATCAGAATGATCCTTTTGATTATCTTCCGATGAATCGCTTTGTCTTTGCTCAAATAAGCTTAGTTGTTCCAATACCTGTGATTGCGTGGAAGGCTTAGGTAGGGCGATGCTTGGCTGTTCTTGTAAGACTGCTTTCTCCATTCCCTTACCTGGCACAGACTTTCTAGACATATCACGGGACATAAACTCATTGGACTTCTGGCTCCTATGAAAGCTTTGATATTCATTGGATTTTTGCCCTGAATCTAAGGTTTTATCATCATTTTCATATTTAATTTCAATGGCTTTGCGACCCAGATCAAAGAATTTATTTTCATTTGACTTCTGACCTGAATCAAAACTTTGATGTTCAACTGATTTCTGCCCTGGATAAAAACTTTGATGTTCCATGGATTTCTGACCTGGATCAAAGGTTTTATATAAAGCTTTATCTTCATGGATTTGCCTTCTTCTCTTTTCTTCAAAAGGCTCCGGTAATTGTTGTTGTGGTTCCTTTTTCTCTTCTTCCTTCACAAGGGAAATCTTCGGTATCATTTCCTTGCCCCCTAGGGTTTCCCGAATCAGCTGAAGCGTTGACCGATAGACTTCTTCCCCATTTTTAAAACGAATTTCTAATTTTTGAGGATGAACATTCACATCGATAAGGGAAGGATCGATTTCATAATAAAGAGAAGTAAAAGGATACTTGTGCTGCATCATATAGGGTTTGTAAGCATCTTCAATCGCTTTGGTAATGATCTTACTCTTAATATATCTTCCATTAATAAAGTAATTTTCAAAATTCCGATTCCCCCTGTTAATGGAGGGCTTTCCAATATAACCTTTGATTTTTATCTCTTCACTGTCATATTCCACAGGTAATAATTCCTTAACAATCTCTCTTCCATATACCTGGTAGAGGATATCCCTACTATTATTATTGCCAGGAGATTGTATTTTTACCTTATTATTCACAATGAATTTAAAAGATATCAAGGGAAGAGAAATCATCAGTCTCTCCATTAAATCACTAATATAGGAGGCTTCTGTGCTTGCAGATTTTAAGAATTTCCTTCTAGCCGGAGTATTGAAGAAAAGATTTCTAACAATTATGGTAGTTCCACTGGGACAGCCAATCTCCTCCATTAACTTCTCTTCACCGCCCTCAATTAAATAACGGTAACCATTTAAAGAGCTGGGGGTTTTGGTGATCAATTCTACCTGAGCTACGGATGCCACACTAGACAAGGCCTCACCACGAAAACCCAAACTTGTAACAGACAAAAGATCCCCTACACTTTTTATCTTACTGGTTGCATGACGCAAGAAGGCAGTCGGAATGTCCTCTTTGGCAATCCCAGACCCATTATCCGTAATACGAATAAAGCTTAAACCACCTTCTTTAATCTCCACAGTAATGGCAGTTGCCCCCGCATCCACCGCATTTTCCACCAATTCTTTTACTACGGCACTGGGGCGTTCCACTACTTCTCCTGCTGCTATTTGATTAATTGTTGATTCATCTAATAAATGGATTGTTGGCATAAATACCACCTAAATTCTTTCTTTTATTTTTAACTGAAGTTTATATAATTGATTCAGAGCATCAATAGGAGTAAGGTGGGCAAGATCCAAGTCTCTAATTTCCATGATGATATCGTCATTGCCCGATAAGGAAAAGAGGGATAATTGTTCTAACTCTTTACACTTCTTACTCTTTTTCCCTTCGCAAGATTTTTGTTTTACGGTTGGAATTAGATCCTCCAGAGTTAGTTCCTCCTGAACAAATTCCTCTTGGTTTTCTTTTGTACCACTCTTGGCTAAATTCTTTGCTTTTAAGGCCAAATCATTTCCGGATAATTCCTCGGCAATTTCCTTGGCTCTTTTGAGTACACGTTCTGGAACTCCTGCTAGTTTTGCCACTTGAATTCCATAACTTTTATCTGCTCCTCCCTTTACGATTTTACGCAGGAAGACAATATCATCCCCCTGCTCTTTCACGGCAATGCAATAATTGTTGACCCCATCTAAGCGGCCTTCCAGTTCCGTAAGCTCGTGATAATGGGTGGCAAATAAAGTCTTAGCCCCAAGGATATTGGGATCGCTAATATGTTCCACAACTGCCCAAGCAATGCTTAGTCCATCAAAGGTACTGGTTCCTCGACCAATTTCATCTAAAATCAAAAGACTATTTTTCGTGGCATTCCGAAGAATATTAGAAACCTCAGTCATTTCAACCATAAATGTAGATTGTCCGCTAGCTAAGTCATCCGAAGCCCCAACCCTAGTAAATATCCTATCTACAATCCCAATTTGTGCGCTGTCCGCTGGTACAAAACTTCCAATCTGCGCCATAAGAACTATAAGAGCCGTTTGCCTCATATAGGTTGATTTACCAGCCATGTTGGGACCGGTGATAATGGATACCCGATTCTTTTCATTATCCAGCAAGGTATCATTGGCCACAAACATATCGTGGGAAATCATTTTCTCTACCACCGGGTGTCTGCCGTTTTTAATGGATACCTCACCTCCGGTATTCATAACTGGTTTTACATAATTATTCTGTTCCGCCACTAGTGCCAAGGATGAAAACACATCCAATTTGGCTATTGCTTTAGCGGTTTGTTGTATTCGTTTTACCTCCAAGGCAATTCGGTCTCGTATCTCACAAAACAAATCATACTCCAAGGAAAATAATTTATCCTCAGCACCTAAGATAATGTCTTCTAACTCCTTTAGTTCTGGTGTTGTATAACGCTCAGCATTGGCCAAGGTTTGCTTTCGAACCCAGCTTTCAGGAACAAGGTTCTGATAGGATTTGGTTACCTCAAGATAATAGCCAAATACTCGATTGTATTTAATCCTAAGGTTTTTAATTCCGGTTGCTTCCCTTTCCTTGGTTTCCATTTCCATCAACCAGTCTTTACCTTCCGTTTTAGCCTTTCTTAATCGGTCCACCTCTTCATGGTAGCCGTCTTTGATAATATTTCCTTCTTTGATATTCAAAGGCGGCTCCTCAGTGATAGCCTTATCAATCAATTGGAAAATATCCTCTAGGGTATCCAGTTCTTCATTGATTAGCTGTAACAAAGGACTTTCAAAGCTCTGGGATAAAAACTTTATATGGGGAAGCATAGATAAGGAAGAGGAAAATGCAATTAAATCCCTGGGATTTGCACTCTTATAACTGATTTTACTCATAATTCTTTCCAGGTCGTAAATTGGATTCAGATACTCTCTGATCTCCTCCCTGCTCATCATATTGGATTTTAGTTCTTCCACCGCATCCAATCGGTCATTAATCATCTCATAATCGATTAAAGGCTGTTCTATGTAGCTACGTAGCAACCTGGCTCCCATTGCTGTTTTTGTTTTATCTAAAACCCAAAGCAAAGAACCTCTCTTTTGCTTTTCTCTTATGGTTTCCGTAAGCTCCAAATTTCGTACCGTAGAACTATCCAGTAGCATAAATTTCTCATAAGTATATGGGATTAGCTTGGTGATATGGCTTAAGGAGTTTTTTTGAGTTTCCCTTAAAAATTGCATAACACAACCGGCAGCAATTACTCCAATGGTATAATCTTTTAAACCAAGACCATCTAAAGTTCCTACCTGAAAATGTTCCTTTAAGGCTCTAATACAAAGATCATCATCAAAATACCAAGGATCCAGGGGTGATAAGACTACATTTTGATTCGCTTGTAAAGCTTCCAGATCAATTCCAGACACAAAAAAACTATCATTACAGATAATTTCAGTAGGTGACCATTTATAGATTTCATCCAGCAGTTTACGGTCATGATCCACCTCGGTAACAAAATAATCTCCCGTTGTAATATCAACAATGGAGACACCGTAAACATTGGTTGTATGTATAATCGCCATTAGATAATTATTCTTTGTTTCATCCAATCCCTGGGTATTTAAATTCGTACCCGGTGTAACAATCCGAACCACTTCTCTTTTTACAATCCCTTTCGCAGTTTTCGGATCCTCCACCTGCTCACAAATTGCAACCCGGTACCCCCTACTCACCAACTTACTTAAATAATTATCAACCGAATGGTGTGGAACCCCACACATGGGAATTCTTTCATCTTTACCTATACTTTTACCTGTTAAAGCAATTTCTAATTCTCTTGAGCAAACATTAGCATCTTCAAAAAACATTTCATAGAAATCGCCCAAACGGTAGAATAAGATACAATCCTTATATTGCTCTTTAATCTGCATATATTGTTGCATCAAAGGTGTAAGCTGGCTCATGGTAATAATCCTCTCCTATGTATGTATACTTTTGTATGTTTTAATATTAAAACTAGATTTAAAACTCAAAGCTCTCATAGTGAAGGCTTTCAAGATAAATCGTATTTTGTATAAAAAGAAATCATTACAATTATAACACAACGTGTCCTAATTGCAATGATTTCGACTATGATTCAAGGACGACATCCTCTAGCAAATCCTTACCATCTGCGGCATTTGTAGCCAATTGGTCACAACGCTCATTCATGGAATGACCATTGTGTCCCTTCACCCAATGAAAGGTAACCTGATGTGGCTCCATGGCTTTTAAAAGACGTTTCCACAGATCCACATTCTTCACCGGTTCATTCTTTCCCCTTCTCCAGCCTTTGGCAATCCAGCCTTTAATCCAATTTTCATTAAAGGCCTTCACTAGATACTGGGAATCCGAATACAAATGAACCTGACATGGCTTAATCAGCGCCTCCAAACCAACAATTGCCGCCATCAGTTCCATTCGATTATTGGTCGTTTTTTTATATCCCGCACTGTATTCCCTACGATGCTCGACCCCTTTGGGATCTACATAAACAATAATCGTACCATAACCTCCAGGTCCATCGGGATTCCCCCTGGCAGCCCCATCGGTATAAATTCTAACTTCCATCAAAACCTCCAAACATCTTTCTATGTCGATTCCGTTTTCATTTATATCTTGCTTCTTTACAATTACATATCTCATCCTTTACAGAAATCATCCGTGTATTGGAAACGTTTAGGCCATATCGCTTAAACTCTTCCTGTCCACACTTATATACTAACACTACCTTATTCTATTGTGGTTATTTTATTTAAATTCAACTTGTATTTCAAATCCTGCTTTTCCTTACTCTTTTACCCATTCTCCGTCCTGCAAGAATTTATCTACTGCTGCTTGGGCACGTTGGATAATCTCCGGTGAATAGCCCAGCATACCTAGGAGTTTAATTGCATTTCTTGAAACGGCTCTACCCTCATAGAGTTTATAGTCAAATAAAACCTCATGATTTGAAATTTTTTCTTGGAAATGATAATTGGCATATCGTTTCTCAAGAATATGGGTTAACTCAATATCATGGGTAGCTGCAAAAACCATGGCATTTTGCTTGGCCAGAGAAGATAAAATCTGAGATGAAGCTGCAATTCGTTCTAAGGTATTGGTTCCCCTTAGAACCTCATCAATAAAACAAAGCATGGGTATATCATCATTGATTCGATCCAAAATTCGTTTTAAGGATTTTATTTCTACCACAAAATAGCTTTCATTACGGAAAATATTATCCTTAAGAGCCATGGAGGAATAAATCATAAAGAAATTCCCCTGGTAATCTCGACTTAAGGAAGTATAAATGGTCTGAGCCAAAATTGCGTTAATGGCCAAGGTTTTAATAAAGGTTGACTTACCCGAGGCATTGGAGCCTGTAATTAAAACACTGCCATCCGCTGAGATGGAATTGGGAACCGGTGAAGCAAGTAATGGATGGTATAGATCCAAGACTTTTAATTTGGGCTTTCCACCCTTACTTAAAGTGGGTTCACAATAATAGTTTAAATACTCTCGGAAGGAAGCTGTCGCAATCATACTATCCAAAAATCCGATGTTGATATAAATCCGATCCAAGGTCTGTCGATGTTTCTTCAGAAAGCTAAGCATGGAATTAAACTTTATTATATCAATATGAAATAAAATCCGAATATAATCAACAAAGAGATCGAATAAATTACCACTAACTTTACTAGGTGCTACCATGGAAGAGCCCTTGATAAAGGGTTTAAAAAGTTCCACATCTTTTTTTAAGGTTTCTGTGTACTTAGAAAGCTGTGGAATGTCCAGCTTTAAAATGTCCTTACTGCCATTCAGTAAACGAATGAGGAAGGAGAAAAGATTGATATAATGAGTAATCTTTGCTTTCGTGGTGTAATAACTATAGACATTATTAATTACCATAAGAACCAATAAAATCCCTCCAAGACCGGGATTTACAAAAATGATTCCAACCGATAATAATAAGCCAAAAATCATGAAATAATGGGGAAGATTACTCTTCTCCTTCAAGTCATCTAAAGCATGTAAATACTGATAAACGGATATGGATTTCATTTTACCCATCCGATTTAACTGCTTTTGGAGAAAAATTCGTTCCTCTTCATTTTCATGAAAAAACTTCATTAGACGATTTCGTTCTAAGAGTTCTTCCTTTGAAAAACATGGTTTTCTTAGTAAAGCATACAAATACTCTTCCCCAATGGCACTTTGGGTATTATTCAATAATTTATAGATTTCATCCATATCCAAGTCATTCCATGTAATATTATCCACATCCAACTGCTCATCCTTGATGGATTTATAGAATGCTTGTAAGGATTCTAATTTTTCAAAGCTATAATCCCCTTGAGGGATCTTTCCCCAGTCTTCTTTTAATTTTTTAGTTAGTATCTTCTCTATTTGCCTTTCATTAATCAGACTATAGATAGAGATTAAAAACATAACAATAAGAATAATTAGTATGATTTCCATCCTGTACTCCAAATAGATATTTTTATTTTATATCATTTATTTCCAATACGGTTATTATAGAGATTGAAGGGCAGATTGTCAACGGGTACAAGCCATTCTTCTTTAAAATGCATTTAGGCTAAGAGCAAAAAAACGCCAGCTTAACTGGCGTTCACTTACTTTTAATTCTAATTTCCACCTCTCAATAGCGTTATTACACTAAACCTAAATACTTTTCAAAAAATATCATCAGCTTCTCGATTATCCCTTGCTTTTTCGCGGCTCTGCCTCCACCAAAGCGGGATACAGGTGGCATGATTTTATCAATGGCTGTACCAGTTGTTTTAAGCATTCCATCTCGGAAAGCATTGTCGATGAAACGGCGGGTTTCTTCAGGCTTTAATTTTTCTTCTTCTATAATTGCTGAAATATCCGCTTCCTTACGCTCTTGGAGGAATTTGCGCCAATCCTCATCCACTTTGGTCGATACATTGACTTGCTCAATAAAACGCTCGATAAGTTCTTTCTTACTTCGAAGTTCAATACTCGAATTGAT
>DUNZ01000174.1 GCA_012839085.1 Clostridiales bacterium | reverse complement strand
TTGATAATGGTGATTATAAGACAGTATCAACTATGATGGACTATCAGACAATTAAGTTATACCTTGATAATATAAAAGAGATGATTAGCCAAGTAGGGTGTATGCCAAGTGTATTTGGTAATAGTAACGTGGCTAATGTATCAGAAGTTAGTTTAAAGATGTTATTTCATATGGCTACAGTAAATGCTATGGAAACAGAAAAATGGCTTAATATTGGATTACAAGATAGGTTTAAGAAGATTAAGAAATTGTTAGAGTTACAGGGAATTAAAGTTGATGGTAATGTTAGTGTTGAATATAATCTAAGTATACCAGTTGATACTGACGAAGTAGTTAGGAATATTAAAGCTATGCGTGAAATGGGTGCTATATCTATAGATACTGCTATGGAAAAGAGTGGTATTATAAAGGATATTAGTGCTGAAAAGGAAAGATTAGAAAATGAGAGTAAAAGTGAGATATAAAGAGAATGAGTGAGTTTGTCGGTGGAATAGGATAATAGGAATTATTACTGATTTGAGTTGTAAAATTTGCTCTGTTCAGTAGAAAATAGGATATGTTCAGTGTTCTATATTAATTTCTGTTCAGCAAATACCTTGATATTCATAATAAATATGCAAAAATAGGCTAAAATCATGTATAAATATCAAATAAAAGAAAGATTTTATTCAATAATAATCAAAAAGGACTGAATAATTATATACCAATTATATGCAAATGGCTACAACCATTGATTTATAAGGGTTACAGGAGTTGTCTGAATTGTCAATCTATTCGCATAACAAGACTTTCACGAATAGTTGAGTTACACTTTACACGATTAAGTGTAAGATTAAGTAGTAATAAATACTACATTACCCCTCTTTTAAAGGGTGCTTGTATCTAATCACTATTTACCCCACAACAAAAATTAAGGCTTAAATTATCCCATATTTTTAAGTACAAAATTAGTACCAATTAAATAACTACCCCTTGTAAAAATAGGTTTACTTTACCAATATTAAATGGTAAGATATTACTATAAACATTGGCTCGAGTAAAAATTTTAGGAGGGTATGGAATGGAGCAATTACGCATTAATGATATTTTCTATTATGATTCTGACGAAGAAGAATCACATTTTATTGATGCTGTATTTTGGAATAATATTGTGGATATTAACTTTAAAATGGAAAGAATAACAAGAAGAAAGCAAATAGATTTAGGAGAAAATAAAGTTTTTAATATTCGTACGGATAATTCTTTTGATGATAAAATCCATGTTACAATTGATAATTTTTATTTTACAATGTCAGAATCAGACAGTATTAAAGTAATTAAATATTATGAAGATTACAATAAAATTATAGCAGAAGAACTAGTAATAAAAGAAAATGAAGTTGATAAAGTATATAATGCCATTGTAGAAGAAACACAGGATATGTGTATTAATTTCCTTTCTATGTTGCCAGATGCGATATTTTTTAATGAAGATATTCATATATTTTTTAATAAGGTTTATTCATTTGAAAAAATAAGTATAGAATATGGAGACACAAATCTATCTGAATATAAAGAAGTCATAGATTATATTAATAATCAGTTAACCCAACTTGCATTAGTGTTGCAGAAAGATTATGATATTGATTCCGAATATGTGTTACCAGTAACATGGAAACTATTAAAAAATACGATAAAAATATATTACGGTGTAAAATGGTCTAATGAATATGAACCATTATTGGAGAAGAGTATTAATGATTGTGAATCAGTAGAAGAATATATTGATACATATTGTAGAAGTCATGATATAGAACCATTAATTATTCAAAATTTAGCGTTGTTAACATATTATTTAATGAATTATCAATCGTTTGATAATAATGATTTTTTTCCATTGTGTTTCAGGACATTGGCTGAAATTGTTTCAAATAAAATGAAAAATATTAAGTTTGCTAATTTTGAAAATAGTATTAAAGGCAATAATGTAAAAAGTAATACCGAAGTTTCATATACAATAAATGATATTGACTTAATGGATGGTAATGAATTTGAACATTTTGTTTGCACTCTTTTTACAAAAATGAATTATCGTGCCGAAGTAACAAAAAAGACAGGAGATCAAGGGCTTGATGTTATTGCAGAGAAAAATGGTAAGAAAATAGGTGTCCAAGCAAAATGCTATTCAAACGCAGTTGGCAATTCTGCAATACAAGAGGCAGTAGCAGGTAAAAATTATTATAATTGTGACAAAATTATTGTAGTAACAAATAATTTATTTACTAATTCCGCGATAGAGTTAGCAAAAGTAAATAATGTTGTTCTTTGGGATAGAAATATCCTAAAAGAAAAGATATCAGAAATATTTAATTAATATATTCCCCAATACACATTTATATAAAGGGTGTCGGTTAATTCCGATGCTTTTTTTAATAGCCGATAAGAAAGGAGTTATATAATGACAGTATTAGATAGATTAAAATTAGAGTTAGCAAATAAATCATATTTTACAGATGAAGAGTATCAAGTATTCATAGAAGAGAATGACTTGACACCTACAGATACATATAACAAAGATATCATGCAGAAATCATTACTATTATCTGCACTAGATATACTTGAAGCAGTATCTAATGATGTAGATATTATGCGTAAAGTAGAAACTGAATTTGCCACAGTATCAGATGCCTATAAGCATTTAGAAAAGAGGATACAGAAATTAAGAGATAGGATTGCAGCCATACCTAATCCAGAAGATGAATATAGTCCGTTTAGCTTGATGTATACTAGAAAATAAAAGGTGCTTTTTTAATATAGATATTGACATAGTAATTACCTTCATTTATAATACGTGTATAGACCTTAATCTAGCACGTGAAAATAGATAAGGTCATGCGTGGTTAATAGAAAAGCTAGTAAAATCAATGATTGCAGAGATTCTAAATTAAGTCATTTTATGACTAGACTTAGGATCTAGTGGGTGACCGTGGGGGTTCGAGTCCCTTCATCCGCATTATCAAATTAGAATAGTGATTAGCAAACAAAGTTACCAAGGTTATAGGCCTTGGTTTTTTGTTGTTTTACTACCGTTGAAATCTATTAATTATCCACTTTTTATTATAATTTATTTATGATATGATGATGTCTATATATTACGTAATATATGGTACTAAATTTACAGACAATAATAATACAGGATTAGATTGCTTGGAGGAGAAGACATGGAATCGGACACGAGTCACATATGGAATCAGATTATTATTTTAATTGTTTTAACCTTAGTAAATGCCTTTTTTGCTTGTGCAGAAATGGCTATGGTATCAGTAAACAAAAATAAAATAAGAAGATTAGCTGAGGATGGTAAAAAAAGTGCGATTATGGTACAGAACTTCCTAGAGGAGCCAACGAAATTTCTATCCACAATTCAAGTGGCAATTACCTTAGCGGGATTCTTTTCTAGTGCATCTGCGGCAGCAGGACTATCAGAACCTCTTGGAAGATGGTTAGCAAGTAAAAAAATTCCCTATAACTCTCAAATATCATTAATATCAGTTACCTTGATACTATCTTATTTTACCCTGGTATTAGGAGAGCTTGTACCTAAAAAAATAGCCTTACAGAAGCCAGAAGCCATCAGCATGTTTTGCGTAAAACCCATACGGATTGTTTCTGTGATTGCTTCACCATTTATCAGATTATTGACCTTTTCAACCAATATTTTGACAAAGCCCTTTGGGATCAAGGAAGGAAACACCGAAGAAATCCTATCTAGGGAGGAACTAATCTCCTTGGTGAATGAGGGTCAGATGCATGGTGTAATCAATCGCAAAGAGAAGGAAATGATTCATTCCATTATGGAATTTGATGAAAAAACAGCCAATAAAGTTATGACACCTAGGATTAATGTTTTTGCCATTGATATCAATGAACCTAAGGAGGAATACTTAGAGGAACTTCTGAAAGCAAAATATACAAGAATACCGGTCTATGAAGATGAAATTGATAATATCATTGGAATCTTGTTTATTAAAGATTTCTTAAAGGAAGCAGTGAAACATGGAGTAGAAAAGGTAGATATTCGATCCATAATTCGAAAACCTTATTTGGTACCAGAAAACAAGGTGGTACACGATCTGTTTCGGGAATTACAACAATCAAAAAAGCAAATTGCTGTATTGATAGATGAATATGGTGGTTTTTCCGGTATCGTTACCATGGAAGACCTAGTGGAAGAAGTGATGGGAGATATTGAGGATGAATATGATCCCGTTAATGTAAAAATTAAAAAGTTAGATGATAATACTTATCTTATTGATGGTTTGGTTACCATTGATGAATTAAATAACCGTCTTGATTTAGACCTACATTCTGAAAATTATGATACAGTTTCAGGATTTTTGATTGATCATATGGGAAGAATACCTCAAGAAAATGATGACAGAACCATAGAGGTTGATCATTTGGTATTTAAATTAGAAAGTATTAAGCATAAAAGAATAGATAAAGTTAAACTATATATCGGTAAGAAAAGTTAGGAAGCTTGCAATCAAGCTGGCTTTGCCCTTGGTGCTTGAATTAGGAAAGAAAACTTTTTCTTCATAATATAAAATATGTATCGATATATAAATAAGCTGCCCCTGAATCGTAGATTTTTAAATCTCGCTTTTCAGGGGCAGTTCAGTATAAGGCATCACAATATTTATTATAAAATCATGTTCATTCAATCATTATTTATCTTCTTTATTATTACGCTCTTTTCTGAAACGAAGATACCAGAATAAAATTCCCACTGCAATGACACCTAATATAATGATAGTTATGGTTTGGTAGGTATCTGTTCCTGCTACGATTTTTTCCCATGCCTCTCCGGCGGCAGCTCCTAGATAAACCAGCACAATATTCCAAACAAAGGAACCTATGGTAGTTAGGACTAAGAAGATGCCAAATTTCATTTTAGCCATGCCAGCGGGGATAGAAATTAAGCTTCTCACGATGGGAACACATCGACACAATAGAACCGTTTTCTTTCCCTTGCTGTTAAACCAATCGCAAGCTTTAAAAACATCTTCTTTTTTAAATCGTAGAATTTTTCCTATTTTACCATCCAGTATTTTCGCCAGTAAATCTACAGAGAGTAATCTTCCGATTCCGTAAAGAATAATGGCACCTAATACTGATCCAATGGTTGCAGAAAGGATAACTCCCCAAACGTGTAGACTAGTGTATGTAGTCATAAATCCACCAAAGGTTAGAATTATCTCTGAGGGGATCGGGGGGAATAAATTTTCAATGGTGATTAAAAGGAAGATACCTAGGTATCCGAATTGTTCCATGGTTTGTATAATCCACTCTTGCATAATCTTCTCCTAAAAATATAATGTTATTATTTTAGACTGATTACCATTATACTATATCAGCTGTAAAAAACCTAGTATTATTTCAATTTGTAATTGGGTTCTTAGTTATAGGCCATTTCCATAAGTTTTTATGATTATAACCCAAAACCCTGCACTAATATCATTTTCATGAATAAACTGAATTGAGAATATTGGTGCTTAGGAAGCCTTTGTGTTTTCCGAGGAGGTTTTTAATGTTTTATGGTGATTACGATAGTGAAGCATACTCCTTTGCTGGTGTGCCCTTAGGAGATATAAATTGGTATGATATCGAAGGCCAACCTTTTGGCGTGGCTTCATTTTTTAATGTTATTGTTTTTGAAGATGCAAATAATATAGTAGATACAAAAGGAGCCATGGCTGTAGGAGGAAATTTTGTTAGTCC
>DUNZ01000173.1 GCA_012839085.1 Clostridiales bacterium | reverse complement strand
TGGAAGCTTAGGAGCCTTTACAGAATATTCTATGAATATTGTATGGCCCATGGAAATGCTAGGATGGTTATCCAACGGCTTTGCTTCTGCCATTGCTTCATCAAAGAGAATTAAAAAAATCTTTAATGAAAAGCCTGAGATAATGAATCCTGAAAACCCTGTGATATTAGAAGAGGTAAAAGGTTCTGTACAGTTTAAAAATGTATCATTTTCCCTAAATGATAAAAGTATCCTATCCGATATTAATTTTAATTTAGAGGCAGGAAAAACCATTGGTATTATGGGAGCCACAGGAACGGGAAAAACCTCGATTATTAATCTCTTGCAGCGTTTTTATGATGTAACCAGTGGGGAAATATTACTGGATGGAGTTAATATTAAAAACTTATCCTTAAATCAGTTAAGAAGAAGCATTTCCCTGGTTATGCAGGATGTATTCTTATTTTCAGATACCATCAATGAAAACATTAAAATGGGTAAACGGATGCATGTCAAACAAGAAGAAGTCATTGATGCTGCCACAAATGCTATGGCTAGAGAGTTTATTGAGCGTATGGATAATAAGTACGAAACCATCATTGGGGAACGAGGGGTTGGCTTATCTGGTGGTCAAAAACAAAGAATTAGTATTGCCAGAGCCTTATCCAAAAAAAATCCGATTCTTGTACTGGACGATTCAACATCGGCCCTTGATATGGAAACAGAACATTCCATACAAAAATCCCTATCTAGCTTGGATTCAACAAAAATCATCATAGCCCACCGTATTTCTGCCGTTAAGAATGCCGATGAAATCATTATTCTTGATGAAGGGAAAATTGTGGAACGAGGTAAGCATGAAGAACTACTAGAGAAAAAAGGTTATTATTATAAAACTTATATGGCCCAATATGGGGAGTATCTTAAAGATGATGAAAACTTCCTTAACCATGCCATTCATAAGGAGGTGGCACCATGTCAGTAAACGCTATAAAAGATGATGAAATCATTCATTCTGAGAGTAAAAAGAATACCTTAATCCGTTTATTTCGATATTTGCTAGCCTATAAAAAGTCCATTGTATTGGTCATATTTATTATGCTGATTACCGTGGCAATATCGATTATTAATCCCTTAATTCTTGAAAGAGCCGTGGATGTTCATATAGCCAATGGTGATTTTAAGGGCTTAACCATTCTTGGAATTATTGCAATTATAATAAATATAAGCTTTGTACTATTAGTTAAACTAAGAATGTATATGATGGCAAAAATATCGAATCAGGTGTTACTGACCATCCGACAGGAACTTTATGCTCACATTCAAAAATTAAGTTTTAACTTTTTTGATAGCCGGCCCACTGGAAAAATACTTGCTAGGATTATTGGAGACGTGAATTCCCTAAAAGATGTTTTATCCAATAGTGTAACAACCCTAATCCCGGATTTTGTTACCATTACCGCTGTTGTCACAATTATGTTGATTAAGAATTGGCAACTGGCCCTAGCAGCATTAATTAGTCTTCCCATTATGATGTCTGGATTATGGTTTATTCAAACCCGCTCCCATATCAAATGGCGAATTCATAGAAAAAAAGGTTCTAATTTAAATGCCTTTATTCATGAAGATATCTCCGGTATGAGAATTATACAGAGTTTTAATGCTGAAAAAGAAACCAGTGAAACCTTTGATCTTTTATTAAAAGAACATCGTGATTCCTTTCATCAGGCCGTTTTTATTAATGATGCCTTTGGCTCTGTCATCGATTTTTCTTGGGGTCTTGCCTCCGTAGCTATGTATTATACCGCTATTCAAATATTAGGGATTCATGCTGGTAATATAGGTACCTTAATAGCCTTTGCGACTTATATCAATATGTTCTGGCATCCAATTATGAACTTGAGTAACTTTTATAACCAGTTGATTACAAATGTCTCCGGAGCAGAGCGTATTTTTGAAATTCTTGATACAAAACCTGACCTTTTCGATGCTAAAAATGTTATAGAATTGCCCGAAATAAATGGTGAAGTTATCTTTGATCATGTTTCCTTTTCCTATGATGAGAATACAAAAGTATTAAATGATGTTAGCTTCCATATCAAACCTGGAGAAACGATTGCTCTGGTAGGCCCAACAGGGGCTGGAAAAACAACCATTGTTAACCTTATTAGCCGCTTTTATGATGTCCAAGAAGGAAATATCTATATTGATGGATATCATGTTAAGGATGTGTCCATTGAGAGCCTAAGAAGGCAAATGGGCATTATGACTCAGGATAATTTCCTTTTCACTGGAACCATTAAGGATAATATCCGTTATGGTAAATTGGATGCCACTGATGAAGAAATCATAGCAGCTGCCAAAGCAGTAAATGCCCATGATTTTATTATGAAATTAGAAAAGGGATATGACACAGAAATTCAGGAGAGAGGTAATGGTTTATCCATAGGACAGCGCCAGCTATTAGCCTTTGCCCGAACCATGGTTTCCATGCCTAAAATATTAATCTTAGATGAGGCTACCTCTAGTATCGATACTCATACTGAAGTCTTAGTACAGCAAGGAATTGAGGCTTTACTAAAGGGAAGAACCTCCTTTGTGATTGCCCATCGCCTATCTACCATAAGTAAAGCAGATCGTATTTTTGTTATCGATGATGGTAAAATCATGGAAGAGGGTAGCTCAGAAGAGTTGCTGGCCAAAAAAGGACTCTATTATAATCTTTATATGGCCCAGTTCAAAAACTTCTAATTCAAGAATAGGGCTTGCAAGCTTATAAAATAACCTAATATCCTTTAGAAAAAAGTTCCCTTGAATCTATCCTGCCAAGCGAGGCAAGGTCTTTTTATATAAAAAATAAGATGGGACTGTTGCACAATATGATATGCCCCTATATTTACCTTATCTTTAAGGTAACATATCAATATCTGCATCAGTCCCATCATAAATTAATATCTTCTTTTTGGTATGGTAATGGTAAATCTTGTTCCCTTCTTAAACTGGGTTCGAACCTTTATTTTTCCTACATGGGCAAATATAATTAGTTTAGCTAAAGATAAGCCTAATCCATGACCACTAATATTTTTATTTCTCACATGATCGGAACGATAAAAGCGGTCAAAAATATGGTATACATCCTTTTTCCGCATCCCAATCCCAGTATCCTCAACAGTAATTACACAATCCCCATTGACATTTTGACAAAGGATGGTCACTCGATCTCCATCTTCGGAATATTTGATGGCATTGTCTATAAAGATCCGAATTGCTTGCTTCAAAGATTGCTTATCACCATATACCACCACATCTTCTAGGATAGGACTTTCGATGATCCGATTTGATGCAACTAGCCTAGTCTCTTTTACCATATCTTCCACCATGGTTTTCATATTAAAACGTTTCTTATTTAACATAAGAGTTTTTTTATCATGACGGGAAAGAAATAAGAGCTTTTCCACTAGATCCTGCATGGCCCTGGCTTCATTCTGAATCGCTTCGATGGATTCCTCTAATACTTCTGGATTTGAAGATCCCCATCGGTTTAACAAATTGGCATATCCTTGTATAATAGCAATGGGGGTTCTAAGCTCATGAGAGGCATCTGAAACAAATTGCTTTTGGCTTTCATAGGATACTTCGATTCGGTCCAACATTTCATTAATTACATTGGCAAGATCCTTTAGTTCGTTTTTGGTTCCTTCAATACTGAGCCTTTCACTATGTAGATTGTTGGCTGTTAATCGGTTGGCTGTCGCTGACATAATACGAAGAGGTTCAAACAACTTTATATCTCGCTTTTTTCCCTTGCGTATAATTAAATACACAATAAATAAATATAGTATAACAAGCTTCCAAAGTAAAGATAAAAAGGTCGTATAACTCTCTGTCATATCATATTGAAAAATAGCAATATAATCATTGCCATTCATCACAATGTTTTTTTCTTCATCCATCACCAAACGATATTTGTCACTGTCTAAATTGGTGTGTATTTCGTGAAATAATGCCATACTAGGCCCAGGAATAAAGGAAATATCATTATAAATCTCCTTTTCTGTCTCTTTCTCTTTCACTTTTAAGTAAATACCCTGTAATCGGTATGGATTAATTATCTTATCCTGATCTATACTTAAATCAATGACCTTTGATGCCATACGATCAAAGGCCAACTTTTCAGTATGCATAAAAATAAGAAAAAAACCCAACATAAAAAGTATTCCGTGAGTTAACAAAAGTCTTAGATATCCAATGGAAATACGAAAGACTATGGATAGCCTAAAATTGCTTAACCATTCTTCTTTCTTTTTTCTAATTGGAAGAATAATTCCTGCTAATATTTTACGAATACTTTCTAAAAAACGATTCCTATTCAACTATATTCTTTCCTTCCTTCTGTTGGAGAAAACACTCTTAATCTTTAATGATATAACCTACTCCCCGAACGGTAGAAATCAGGTGAATACCATACTTCTCATCAATCTTTTGTCTAAGATAACGGATATATACATCCACTACATTGGTATCTCCAAAGTATTCATAATCCCAAACATTATTCAAAAGTTGCTCTCTAGTTAATACCACATTCCTATTTTTCATAAGATGTTCCAATAACTCAAATTCTTTCTTTGTAAGGATAATTTCATCCTCTTTATAAAATACAGTACGACTTGATAAATTTAGTTTAAGATCTCCTACTTGTAGAGTTTCTACTTTCTTATCACTCATATAGTTTTTTCTATTTAAGGCTACTCTAATTCTAGCAAGCAATTCCTCTATAGCAAAAGGCTTAGTCATATAATCATCTGCCCCCATATCAAGTCCAGCTACCTTATCTGTTACATCATCTTTCGCTGTAAGCATAATAATAGGCACCATAGATTCTTGTCTTATCCTTCTACAAACTTCTATTCCACTAATACCAGGAAGCATAATATCTAAAATAATCAAATCTATCTTTTCATTAAGCGCCTTCTCTAATCCCGTTCTACCATCTCCAGCAATAATAACATCATATCCTTCATGCTTTAATTCTAATTCCAAAAATCTTGCTATTTTTATTTCATCTTCTACTATTAAAATTTTCGACACTTTTCTTACCCTCCCAACAGAATGATCTCATTTAATTGTAACGTAAATGTATATTTTTTCAATATGAATATATTAGAATTCTATTAGAATTGGCAAGGGATATTATGATTTTATAATTCAAAGGCAAATAAATTAGTAATACAATTATTTATACAATCAAATAGGAGGCTTTCCTGCCTCCTATTTGAATGGAACTACCTACTCTATTTTAATCCCCCCGCACAAGAGAATGGCGGCTAATTAAGCACACACAAGATTGGCTATAGGCTATATGTTCGTAAATCTATGTAATAATCTATATATTAATCTATATATTAATTTATAAAATCATCAAAATCCTTATTTATTTTTCCTTCTACTATTATAACCTTTGGGAAAAAGAAATCTTACACTTAATTTTAAATTTTTTAAAAATATTTTTAAAAATATCCTAGATTATTCATCTAGTTATTTCTAACGATGCTTCGCACCGCATTGTTACTGGTTTTATTCTGATTTTATACGTTCACTTAAAAAGTGAAAAATAATTGCATAGAAAAAGAGCCTCTTCTTT
>DUNZ01000172.1 GCA_012839085.1 Clostridiales bacterium | reverse complement strand
TTTTTTATCGAATATTTTCCATTTCTTCTTCGTCAAAATCATCTACATCAATATTTAATGTATGAAGGGCTCTCCTCTTTCTTCTTGCCTCTTCTGAGGATTGCATAATAAAATCTTTAATAACACTGGCATTCTTTATTTGATATAGGATAAGCTCTGGATGAGTGGTATCCCCAGTATAACAAGTAATCGTTCCTAATTTAAAAATTCGTTCCATTAGACTTCTTGTAAGTCTGACATCCTGTATTTTGTACATATAGGCATCATCCTCTATAATACTAAGGAAACCTGTAGTAATTCTTATTTTTTCCTCTGTAATTTTATATTTTGTGAAGCTAAATGGTAATCCCAAAAACTTACTACGTTTTCTTTCTATAAAAGCCATTAATCTATCCCCCTATCATCATTTTATTTCGATAATCTTCGAACGATTTTCCCTTGAAATAAGTAGATTAATATTTGCTGCATCCCTATCTTTCGAAATTTCAAATACCAATAGTGCCTTCTCACTTTGACCTGGTTTTAAGGTGATATCAAAATATTGCAAATCGTTTTTTAACAATGTTAATAATGGTTTGTATATCGTGCCTACATTAACGTCCAATTGATAAGACAAGTCCATACTGGTAAGATCAAACGATTTTGTTTCATCGGAAGTATTCTCCAATGCGAAAGATGCCACTAGGAATTCATAGCCCTCTCTTGGTTCTAAGGAAAAATATGTGACTTCTTCTTCCTTGGGATATTCATCGCATATTTCAAACCCAAGATATTGTAGTTTGAGTCCAGAAACACCAATGATATTATCGATATTGACATTTTCCCCTTTTGATTTCTGTTTTGATGTATCCGGCTTTACGGGAAGATTTTCATGGAGTTCTTTCTCTTTATCCTTTGACTTGTTTATTGAATCTTCTTCCTTTTGTTCTTCTTTTGACTCTGCTTTTTGCTCATCAACTTCAAGCCAGGAATCCGTTCGACTTAATCCCCCTATATAATCATCATTACTCATAAGCAATAAGCCCGCCATATATTCGGCAACCATATCCGTTTGTTCTTCATCTAGCTGGTATTTTTTCATACAACCGGTAAAAGTAAATGATAAAATTATAAATAAAAATATAATTATTTTCTTCATTCGTTGCTTCTCCCGTCTTTACGTTTTTATATGTAAATTTATACTGACTGCTACATTTTTTATCTTAGCACTATTTTAATTTTTCAGCAATACAATTGTTAAAGATACTTTAAATAATAAGAAAAAAGGACTATTGCAATATAGGTTTTGTATATTTGCAATTGCCCCTTTTCTTATATTTTAGTATCCACTTCAAACCAGAACTCTACCCCCTGTGGGCGATTGATTACACCACAGTCACGATTCAAAGAATTCATAATCGCTTTTACAATGGAAAGTCCAATCCCGCTACCACCATATTCCCTGGTACGGGCTTTATCCACCTTATAGAATTTAATCCATAATTTATCTAATTCTTCTTCCGGAATATTATCACCGGTATTATACACTGCAACCCGAACTACATCCTCTCTTTGGATTAACTTAATCTCTATTATATTAGAACCTTTTACATGATTGATAGCATTACTGATATAATTGGAAACCACCTGTTCAACCAAATATTCATCAGACCAAACATAGACTGGCTCACTAGCATCAAAATAAAGCCTTATGTCTTTTTGTTTCAATAATATTTCAGAAGCTCCTATCACAGAATGGATTAAAGCAACAATATCAAACCTCTCAAAAGAAACAATGTTTTTACCAAATTCTAATTCATTTAGGCTTAATAGTTTTTTCACCATCTGATTCATTTTATCCGCTTCATCTATAATAACATCACAGTAAAAATTTCGACTTTCTTCATCCTCGTTAATATTTTCCTTCAAACCTTCTGCATAGCCTTGAATTAAAGCTAAGGGGGTTTTTAATTCGTGGGTAACATTGGATAAGAATTCCTTACGCATCTCATCAATTTCACTCTTTTGTTGAATATCTGTCAAGAGCTCATTATTGGCTTGCTTTAACTCTAAAATAGTATTTTGTAACCGCTCCGAAAGAGTATTGATACTATTTCCCAAAACTCCTATTTCATCCTTGGATTTCACCTGATATTTTACATCAAAATCCAGCTCTGACATTCTTTTTGCTATGCCAGCAAGATCTAGAATAGGTTTGGTAAATCGTTTACTTATTAGTAGCATCATAATAATTCCTAATACAACAGCAATGCTTCCTATATATGCAAGGAATTTGTTGGCTATCATAACACTTTCTTGTATGTCATCAAAGTTCGATCGTGCAATGATAATTTTATCTTTTCCAATACTTCCAAATAAATCAATATAGTTTACTTCATCGTTACTATCATATAAACGGTAGATCCCATAGTCATCGGTATCCTGTAAGATTTCTTTCCGGCTCACCCCAAATTGATATTCAAACAATATGGATTTATTCTTAGACAACTCTCGGTTCCCAACGGTTTGGTGTGAAGGATAACTCATTACTAATCCATCCCCAAACCAGACATTTACATAAATACTGACATTATTAACGGATGCCAATCGATCGATTTGTAAGATTTCTTCCTCCGAAAGAGCTACCAAATTATCACTTTTTTCATAAATGTCACGAACTTTTACATATACCTCATTTAGTGTTTTCATTTTACTATAGAGATAGTAGTCATCCAAAAATGTACCATTGATAAACCAGGTCAGAAATATGGTCACAACGATTAAAAATGTTAATAAACTGGTTATTTTTAACCTTAAGGAACTCTTCATTCGTCTACCTCAAATTTATAACCCAATCCCCAGATGGTTTTAATATAATCTCCTTTGGAACCCATTTTGCTACGAAGTTTCTTTACATGAGTGTCAATGGTTCTTGCATCACCAAAATAATCATAGTTCCAAACATTGTTTAGTATCTTCTCCCGGGATAAGGCCACTCCCTTATTCATTACGAAATAAGTTAATAACTCAAATTCCTTAAAACTTAGGTCTATCACCTTATCATCAATCTTGACCTCATGAGCCGTTCGGTCAAGAGTAATGCCACCAACTTTTATGACTTCTTCTTCCTCACCTGCTGTCCTGCGTAAAACAGCCTCTACCCTGGCCACCAGAATCTTGGGGCTAAAGGGTTTCGAAATATATTCATCTACGCCCAGCTGAAATCCCAGCAGTTCATCTTTTTCATCACTTTTGGCAGTCAGCATGATTATTGGAACCTTGGAATATTGTCTAATCTCCTTGCACACCTGCCAACCATCCAATTTAGGCATCATCACATCTAGGATAATCAGGGAAATATCTTTATTAGAGAAAAATAGATCCATTGCTTCTTCACCATTTTCCGCCTCGATTACATCGTATTTTTTCCGTACCAAGAAGTCCTTTACTAGTTTTCTCATTCTACTTTCATCATCTACTACTAAAATTTTCAGCCTATCCAATTGATTCACCTCCAAATATTCAAGTATAACCCTACTTCCACCTAAGGGCGAGGTTCATTTCTATGAATGATATTATCATGGATTTATGTCTGAATTGTGAAGATTCCTCTCTCTTTCCTTCAATTCCTCTTCCCAAGCAGAGTATTTACTAATGATTTCTTCCTCATAATTTTTAAATACACTACGATCTCCAAAAATGTTAATGATAAACATACCAATAATGATTAATAGAAGGAATATATTAATAATCCTGGAATTCCGATGTCGAATTTTATAATCTTCTGCCATTCGTTTATATTTTTGTACTTGATTTTGCTCTAAAGAACTATTCCATGCGCCTTGATTCTTCCGTTCATAACCAATTGGAATCGGCGGTAGTTTATCAGAATCTATAAATCCGTCCTTTAGAATCATTTTCTGTAATTCATACAAGAATTCATATCCTACAATCGTCTTCATTGTTTTACGCTCTACTAATTTATGATATAACTTCAAAGCTTTATTCTTATCATTTAAATCGGTGTTTTTTCTGATATAGTCTATTGTCTCAGCTTCTTGCTTTGCTTCTTTATAGGCTCTCTTATCACGAAAACTATAACCAGCCACCTTATACTCGTTCTCTTTCATTCTTATCTCCCCTTGGATTGAATTTCAGACAAGCCTAATGTGAACTAATCCCTACTTATTCTTCTTCCTGAGGATATTTAAGTCCCCACTCATTTCTCATTTGATCCATAAGCTTCATAATATTTAAAGTATCCTTTAGAGGAACAAGATCACTCTCTAACTTTCCATCCCGTAGGCAACGATTAACTTCCATTGCTTCATATTCATAACCATTAACCTTATGGGGTATGGAGCAGCTCTCCAGTAGCTTCCCCTCTTTGTCATAAAGCAGGGCACTTTCTGCCATCCAAAACTTAGGAACAACAATTCTTCCATTCTCGCCAATAATCTCAGCATCATCGCCAGTATCAAGTAAAACTGAAGAACTTAGTTGTGCAAGCATCCCCTCATTGTATTTAAAAATGATAACATTTTGCTCATCTACTCCGCTTTTGCCTATTTCGGAAAAACTAAGGATTTGATCTGGCAGTTTATCAAGCATATGGATGGTATAGGTAATTGGATATATTCCCACATCCAATAAAGCTCCACCAGCCAAATTAGGATTAAATAAACGATGTTCCGGATCAAAGTCTTTATAGAAACCAAAGGAAATTTTTAAGTGCTTTACTGTACCAATCCTTTTTTCCTTAACCCATTGCTTTACTTGTTGGGTCACAGGAAGGAATTTTGTCCACATAGCCTCCATCAAAAACACCTTATGTTCTTTTGCCAACTCAATCAAATGCATGGTCTCCGATTGATTTAAGGTGATGGGCTTTTCGCAAAGTACTGCTTTTTTATTGATAATACACTCTCTTGCATTGGAAAAATGCTCTGTATGGGGTGTTCCAATATATACCACATCTAGCTCAGGATCCAAGGCCAATTCCTGATAACTTCCATATGCTTTTTCTATATGAAATTTTTCAGCAAATTCATTGGCTCGCTCTTGACTACGGGATGCAACAGCCACTAATTTTGCCCCCTCTAATGAAGTAACTGCTTTAGCAAAGGTAGATGAAATATTTCCTGTTCCAATAATTCCCCAACGTATAGTTTTCATACTAAAACTCCTTTCTTTATTGGATTTTCTCCTTGAAGGTTACCAAATTTTACGAACAATTACCTTTCTATCATTTTACTATTGAAGAATTAGAAAAGCAACAAAAAAGGGGTTGCTGCCTTATGACTCATTGCATATACAGCTACCCCTCAGGCATATGTATGCGAAACATAACGCCTAGGATATTATAAAGAAAAAATGGGTTTCAATTACCTATTCACTCCGATAATCTGTTTACTCTAAAGAAAATCATCAAGTAAGCTTATATTTCTTCACTATGCTTTATGATTGTATACTCGTAGTTGTTTTCCAGAATCTTAAATCCAATCTTTTCATAGGCTCGGCTTGCAATTGGATTTTTCTTATCAACAAATAAGGTGCAAAATTCAAAACCATTTTCCAGATAATATTTGCTAACATAATATAAGTTTGCTACAGCATAAGACTTCCCCCTATGTTCCTCCGGAGTATATACGTAGCCAAGAGCCATTCCATGAGGTAACTTTCTAAGTGCAATCACCAGGGATACCATCTCTTCGTTTTCTATTTCAAATAGAAAAACTCTGTTTTTATTAATTAATTCCGTAGCCTTTTTTAAGGCTGCTTCATAATCAGTTTCACTATCTAAGGTTTCGATTTGATACTCAATCATCCATTCTGTCACTAACTTAACTTCTTCTGGTAAAGCCAAGCGATAACTTCCTTCGATGGGAGGTTTCAAATCACTAATCTGTCTGATTTCCATGATATCCATACCAATTTTCTCAAGAAAGGTACAGTCCACTGTTTTTTTGTACTGTTCCATAAAAGTTAAACATACATCCTGACGAGCTAGAATTCCATTAATCTCAATTTCTTTATGGGAAATGTAATCAGCTAACACAACAGCTGCCTCATGGGTTTTCTCTGTGTCTACTATATATATGGTTAAATTATAGGGTTTATAATTGCAAAACAAAAAGACAATATTATCCTCCTCTAAGACTGCCCCAAAAATACAATCTTTTAAGTTATGTTCTAGGCTTTGATACAGATTATATAGAATCATTTGGCTTATGGCTTCTTGCTGCAACATAAGGCATTCATAAAGAGTAAGATACTCTTTGATATTGGGATAGACTCTTACTAACAAAACAACACCTTCTTTCCATACTTTCCCTAACATAGTTTATTAATAATTTTCCCCTAATACGCCATTTTAAACTTATCTTAATAAAATATTAAGTTTTCCCTATATTAATTTAAATATATTTAGTAAGGTTCGCATATATATTATGTAAGATTTTGATGTTTTGGAGGCTTTCTCTTGGAAAAACAATCAAATACCGATTCCATACTATTTGAACACAAATTTTGGCTTCAAATTATGGGAGACCATTCAAGGTTTATCTTTCATTCCTTATCTCCTACCGAGACCCAGTTTATCATGATAGCCCAGGAATTCATTCTTCAATTTGATCAGTTTTTGGAAACAGTAAAAAGACAAATGTCTGCATCTGAGGTAAATGATTTTCAACGGCAAGTCTATGATTTAGTAGAGAAATTTAGAGAATTTAAGCTACAATTATTAGATTTATCCATAGCAACCGATTTAAAAACCCACCTAACTCCCTCCTTTATTAATGATATGGTAAATGAACTAGAGGAATACCTCTTAATCATGAACCATATAGACAATGAAAAATCTATATACTTTCATCCTATTCATTATCACCTACTATGGTTAACGGATGCTGTAGGTCATGCTGCCTCTTTGGCTGCGGAAATGGATTTTGTCGAAAAAGAATTGGTGAAAAAAAGTCTTCTATTTAATAAGGTGTTTCAAGACTTAAATACAAAAGCTATTATAATGAATGGTTACCTTCGAACAAATCAAAAAAACTTCCCCGCTTTGGAGCGATTAAACGAACAGGTTGCATTAACTATCTATGATTTTATGGAATTTCTTGAAAACATTCGGGATCAGAGAATCGATGGAAGGGTTTTGGGTACCTTGATGCCAATCATGGCCGATCACATGGCTCGAGAAGAATGCTATTACCTATGGAAATTATCCGAAGTATCTCATAGCGTCCGTAAACCAAAGTGCGACCCTACTAGGCCAAGAATTGAAACATAGGCAAACACCTTACATATTCTCTTGTATTTTCCTAATACTAATTGGTAAATTAGAAACTTATTGTATTATAAGGATAAGTAACTCTCTTTTTATCAACGAATGAGAAATAAAGTATGGAGGAAAATATATGAGTACTGTTTTATACATTAAGGCAAATGCCAAACCAAAAGGGGAGTCAAGGACTTTTCAAATTTCGGATGCCTTTATTGCGGCATATAAAGAAAAACACCCTGAGGATAATATTATTACTTTGGATTTATACAAGGAGAATATTGGTTTTCTAAATTTAGATGATTTAAATTCTTTGTTTGGCCAAAAAAATGATGAAAGTAAAAACCATCCCATTTTAAAGTATGCATATCAATTTTTAGAAGCAGATAAATACCTTATTGCTGAGCCACTATGGAATCTAAGCATTCCAGCAATTCTAAAAGCTTATATAGACTATATCTGTGTAAACGGGATTACCTTTCAATATACGGAAAATGGCCCCGTCGGGCTCTGCAAAAATAAAAAAGCCATAAATATTGTCACTAGGGGTGGTTACTATTCGGAAGGCCCAGGAGCTTCCATGGAAATGGGAGACCGCTATCTAAAAAAAGTTTTTGCATTTTTAGGTATTCGTGATTTTACCACGGTAAGTGCTGATGGCTTGGATGTTATTGGTAATAATGTTAATGCAATCCTTCAAAAGGCAATTAAGGAAGCTACTGATAAATTAAATACTTTTTAATATCCCTATTATTTCAAAAAACTGGCATGTAACCTTCCTATTTACATGCCAGTTTTACATAATAAGATCAATTAGCCTTCCTGGCTTTCACATATATGGGGAATTAAAATCATACAATATAGCAACCGGTTTGTTAACGATGGAGGAAACATGGACTTTCAACAAAGTAGAACCTATCAAAACTTACTTAATGCTTATGATTACGAACTGATGTCTTCCACAATTTTTGAGTTATATGCTGATCAAGCAAGAAGGGAAACCTTAATCGAAATTAGTAATGTTTTTGATATTATTACACGAAATAACAAAGAACTCGCAAGAATATGGCTGAGACAAATAAATCAAGGAGTGTTACCTAATACCTCTGAAAATTTATATGCCGGTATCCAAACTGAAAATTACGCTGGTAATACTATGTATCGATCCTATGCAGAAATAGCCAACGAAGAAGGTTATACAGATATCGCCTCACTTTTTAATGGAGTTGCAAATATTAAATTAAACCATGCATCAGAACTTCAACCGGTATATGAAAATGTCATTCGAAATGAAGTATTTTGTAAACCTGTAAGTGTACTGTGGATTTGCATGTCATGTGGAAATATTTTGAGCGGCTTATGTGCACCTGTAAGATGCCCAGTCTGCGGCCTTCCTCAAGGCTACTATAGAGTTTATAGTCCAGTATAAAACTGAGTATATGGCAAGCACAAAATACAGCTTCAGTTTACTTTTTAAGTAGCAAGGGCAGTGTACAGATTCAATATACTTTTTTGGTAAGCTCAAAGTGCAGCTTCAATTTACTTTTTTGGTAAGCTCAAAGTGCAGCTTCAATTTACTTTTTTGGTAAGCTCAAAGTGCAGCTCCAATTTACTTTTTAAGTAGCAAGCTCAGTGTACAAATTCAATATACTTTTTATTGGCAAGCTCAAAGAACAGATCTACTTAAGTAAAAAAGAGCAGTTATACATATCAATGCATAACCGCTCCTTTTTATTGTTATATTACTTTCATTGATTAGATATTTACTGTTCTATTTTATATGTTACATGAACAACATAATCCATAGTAAAACTCTTAGTTGGTAAATAACTGAGTCCAGTAAATGGTACCATTGCTTGCCTGATAAACACCAATACCGATTTTACCAAAGTTAGCATTTAAAATGTTTGCTCTATGACCTGGTGAATTCATCCATCCAGTAACTACTTCCTGTGGTGTTCTCTGACCATAGGCAATATTCTCACCAGCAGTTCTATAAGAAATATTGAATTCCTTTAATACGGTTGAGAATGAGCTTCCATTGGGTCTTGTGTGAGAGAAGGATTGTTTTGTTTCCTGAGCACGTTTGTCTGCTGCTGCTGTTAAGGTAGAGTTTGTTGATAAAGCGGATAATCCTGCCTTAGAACGCTCAATATTCACCAATCGAAGTACTTCACTAGCGTAATTACTTAACCCAGAATCATTGGTATTGTCTGTAGATGTACTAGGTTTTTGCGTAGGGCTTGGTGTCGTTGGTTTTTTAGTCTCTTCCTTGCTAGCAGTATTATTATTTCCGGTGTTGTTCTTTTGTGTATCACCAGTCTTATTTTGAATGTTAGCAATAATATTTTCTAAAGACTCAATGTCATTAATATTGTTGATATTAATATCCTTTAATCCATTTTTCTGAAGTTTACTTACTACTTCAGCAACTGAATTACAGGAAGATAAATCTACGTTTTTATATACTAAGGTTTTTCCTTCCTTATTGTTGCTATTCTTAGTTTCCTGTGGAACACTTG
>DUNZ01000171.1 GCA_012839085.1 Clostridiales bacterium | reverse complement strand
GTCCGTGTACCAGCTTACTCCCCTTATGCAGTGGCAGAGCATGCAATGGCTTTGTTGCTTTCCTTGAACAGGAAAATACATAGAGCCTATATAAGAACGAGAGATTTTAATTTTAGTTTGAATGGATTGACTGGATTTGACTTACATGGGAAGACAGTGGGTGTGATAGGAACTGGTAAGATTGGTAGAGTTTTTATTGATATATGTAAAGGTTTTGGGATGAAAATTCTAGCTTATGATCCCTATCCAATCAAGGATTCTGACATACCTTATGTGTCACTGGAAGAACTATTTAGAGAAGCTGATATTATTTCACTTCATTGTCCGTTGAATAAGGATACTTTCCATCTGATCTGTTCGGATACAATAGCCATGATGAAGGACGGGGTATATATTGTCAATACATCTAGGGGAGCATTAATTGATAGTGAGGCCTTGTTGGAAGCTCTTAAGGCAGAGAAGATTGGTGGTGCATGTCTAGATGTATATGAAGAGGAGACCGAAGTATTTTACGAAGATATGTCCTACAGTATTATTCGGGATGATATCTTAGCAAGGATTATATCCATGCCCAATGTGATTGTTACTTCACATCAAGCATTTTTGACAAATGAAGCATTGCATAATATCGCCGAGACCACTTTATCCAATTGCCAAAATTATTTTGAGAATAAGATATTAGATAATGAGGTTTGTTATCAGTGTAGTAGGGGGGACAAGTGTCTGAGAAAGCAAAATAAGAGATGTTTTTAGTTTAAATCTAATGAAAAAATGGTGAGGGAGATTTCGAAAGCAAAGAGAAATATATGAGGATATATTTTGAGGAAAATATGGATTGATAGGGTCTAAGACAGCAAATCCAGATATGCAGGCATTCTGCAAAAATAAAGCCAGTAAGTAATTTGAATTAATTATAGATTACTTTGCTGGCTTTTACTATGCACTGTTTTAATTGACGCTTACGTTGACTATTATCTGAAAATATGTGAAAACTAGAGAACCACCGTATACGGAACCGTATGTACGGTGGTGTGGGAGGTCGGTAGATAAAATAATCAGCTACCTCCTACTCGATCTTATCCTCTCGAATAAATTGTCTGGTACGTCCCATCTGATAAGCCAGGGTAATCATACGAATTTCTTCATCATTCATATCCCTTTGGTACATTTTTTCAAATTGAGCTATTAAGCGATTGAATTCAATGACTGGTTTCTTTTTCCTGGACTTATCCGTTGTTTTTGATGGATTGTATGTCTGTGGTAAAAGGAAGGGGGTATATATTTTTTTCAATATCAAGGCCGTATAGTAGGCATCCGCTAGGGCATTATGAAAGGCATCTTTGATGGGAAGTTCCAAAGCCTCAATGGCATACTGTAGTCTTAATAACTGTTTTTTGGGAAGTTTTAGATAAACGGATACGTAAGGTTGGAGATTAATATATTGCTTTGGTAAGCGATGGGCATCCAATCCAAAATTTCGAACATTTTGAAAAAGAACATTCATATCGGACATACCCCAAGTGCAAAAAATAGCCTCCTTATCATTGATAAATGCTAGAAAATCCTCAAAAACCTCTGGAAAAGTGGCTTCCTCTCGTAGCTGCTCTGTGGTAATTCCCGTCATTTCAGTGATTCGAGGATCGACACTTTCGTAAATGGATGGTTTGATTAGACGGTCAAATGAGGAGAGAATATTTAACTCTTCATCTAGTTTATATGCACCGATTTGTATGATCTCAGTAGGTAATTTCCGTTTTCCTACATTCATAGTTTCTGCACCTGGATTACCAGTGCTTTCGCTACCGCTTTCAAAAGGATTGGGTACGGGTGAATCTTCTTGAAAGACTTCATTTTGATTAAATTCCATATCTAATACAATATAATACATAGAAACTCCTTATCTTTGAGTAAGGCCAAAAAGTTTTAAAAATACCTTTGCCTTTAACGGTTTTTAAGATTATAAAAGCAAAGGATACCAATTTCATAATCTTAGGATAACCAGTATGTCATAGTTTTTGCTTGTCTATTAATTTATATTTATTCTACCATAGGAATCTTGCTCTGTATATATGGGCTAATCTTGGGAAACTCTAAGAGTCAAGTTCAGCAAATGGATTTTAAAATAAAACAGCAAACAGTGATTTACACTGTCTGCCGTTTTATAAAGATCTATTATTAATTTTCTGTAGGAGACTTTATTATTTTGCAGGACCATATTCAAAGGTAATGGTTAGTGTTTTAATTTCCCCAAGATCTTCTTGATTTAAGATGGTTGGTGATGCATTTGTAAGATCTCCATCAATTGTACGTACGTCATCCGGTACGGAATTAACCCATGCATTGTAGAGATTTACTCGGGTACATTTTCCATCATCAGAAGTGGTATATGGGCTGCCATGTAGGCTGTAGGATTCACCGTTCACCTGTACATCGATTATGTTAATAACATAGCCTGGATAATAGGTCTCGCCATTGGCAATTGCTAGGGCTGAGAATGCTGTACTGTTGGCAAATCCAGCTCCTGTTTCAGTAAAATCAAGTCCCACGGTGTATGTGCCTTCTCCTGTTACCTCTACATCGGTAGCAATAAGACCATCGGTCTTAGCATAGGGATCATAGGTATCGCCAACACTATACATTACACTCCAGTCACTACTGTTGAACATAATCCAAGCCATAGACTTCTTAGCAAGTTCTGCTCTTTCTGCTTCTTCCTTACTTGCAATATCTGCAAATGTAGTCTCAATTTGAGATTTCGCAGCAGATATAATTTCTTCTTCCGTCATAGAAGACTGGGCTGCGAAACTGCGGCTTTTGAAGAAGTTAGCAACCTCCTCATCAAAGATACCAAGATCTCTTCTTATGAATAGGGTACTACAATCCCAAAGCACAGGGGCATATCCATACATGTCACAGTTATTTAAGAAATTCGTGAAAAAGTCAATGGCATTATCTTTTACTTTTCCTTCACTATTTAAAGCCACCATATATTCACCGATGACAACACCATAGCCTTGTTCTGTAAATTTGGTCATTTGTGCTAGAAGATCATTCTGTTCCGCATAGTTACTTACGGTTCCCCAACTGGAAAGGCTTTCATTTCCGCAATATCCCCAAGGGGTGTAATAGTGGACTGAAATTAATAATTTGTTTTTGGCTGTATCCGTAGGCATTACAAAGCGGTCATCACAGGTATGTACAATATCTGTATTATATCCAGCAATTAGAAGGAAGCGATCTTTATTATTGCCTCCAGTACTTCTTATGGTATCAACAAAGGTCTGATTGATTTTATTGGTCATTTCGTAACACTCGTTCTTGGATAGGGTACCGGAATCTGGACAAAGATCCTTATCGTTGAGACGATCCCCCAGTTCTTCATTTGCCGATTCAAAAATTAATTGCTCAGGATAGTCTTTATAGCGTTCTGCAATTTGTGTCCACATGGAGATATACATTTCCATAGCTGCATCCCGGATCTCTTGTGTGGCAGAGCCAAATTTACCCCACCAGCCGCCGTCCCAATGATCGTTGACAATCACATACATGCCGGCATCAAGAGCATAGTTGATAATCTCTTCCACACGGTCTAGATAATGTTCTCCTATGGTATAATCTCCATTTTCAAAATCCATGGCATTGGTCCAAGCAACGGGAATTCTTAGGGTATCAAAACCAGCATCCTTCATACTTTGAATCATTTCTGGAGTGGTTACAGGCTGACCCCAGAAGGTCTCATAAGAAGAAACCTCAGCATTTATGCCAAGATCTTTTCGACCATATGCTTCCATTGTGTTTCCTAGATTAATACCATTTCCCATAAGTTTAACTAATTCAAGGGAAGTAAGACCGCCATCACTTTCCTCCTCATTGGTATCATCTTTTTTATCACTCTCTGTATCCTTATCCGGTGTTTCTGTGATTCCTGGTGTTGTAGATGTTTCTTTATTGTCGGTTTCTTGATCCTTACCTTTGCATCCAACTAGGGTAAAGACAAGAATTAGTAACATTAAGATACACAAAAACCCTCTATTCTTGTTTCTTATCATCTGACAATCTCCCTTCTTCCATAGTTATCTTTAAATTATTTGTTAGGGAAAATATGAAATTCCTAACAATTTTTGATGTCATATAGGATTATAACCCAGCGTTATCAAAAGGAATATAGTAATAATTGTAGTCATTCTATGTAATTTCTCTACTTTATCCTTTAATTACTGCATTTTGTCAAATAAAACATCATTTTGAGCATTACTATTTAAAATAATGGGGAAATTCCAGTGAGTTCTCAAGGATTTGTATTGCATTTCATATATTCACTTGTTATCATATTAAAAAGAAATTATATAGGTAAAACAAGGAAAACAAGAGAAAAGAGGAATGGATTATGAAAAAAATTAACACATCGAAAGCACCAGCTGCCATAGGACCTTATAGTCAGGCCCTTATTGTGAACGGAATATTGTATTCATCAGGTCAAATACCTCTGGATCCTGCAACAGGTAATGTAGTAGAAGGTGGGATTAAGGAACAGAGTCTTCAGGTTATGAAGAATATAAAAGCCATCTTAGAAGAAGCAAATACTTCATTTGAAAATGTTTTTAAGACGACTTGTTTTTTAAGTAATATAGAGGATTTCGCAGCTTTTAATGAAGTGTATGCAGAATATTTTACAGGAAAACCAGCTCGCTCTTGTGTAGCTGTAAAAGATCTTCCCAAAGGAGTTTTAGTAGAAGTGGAAGTTATCGCTTTAGTTAGCTAATTTATCATTCTATAGATATGCTTTGACTCATGAAACCCCAAGCCCCTTTATTTCTTGAATTTACAACCATAATTTTTGCAAATTCAAGCAAATAAAGGGGCTGGTTTATGTAAAAGTAGAAAGCATATTCCATAGAATCATATCTCAATACCTGAGATCATACTTGTCATAGATTCTTCTTATGAAAGGAAATCTTCCCTGATAGGTGTGAAGACATCCAGGATGACCGAATGATCTTCTAAGGCCACAACTCCGTGATCGGTATTTTTACCAGCATAGAAGCTGTCTCCAGCGGATAAGATTTGCTTATGATTCCCAACGGTCACTTCAAAGGAGCCTTTCACTATGTAGGAAATCTGTTCATGGTCAGTATGGCTATGAATTTCACCGATGCCTCCTTTTTGAAAGGTAACCTTAACCATCATAAGAGAACCACCATTACTAAGAATCTTTCTCGTGGTTTTTTCGTCTAATACTTTTTCTTGAACCTCTGCATTTTTAATTATCATAATATCGCATCCTTTCTTATTTCTATACGAGTTAATTAAACTAGAAATTTTTCTATAGGCATAATTTAACTAGAAGATTTTCTAACCCATAATTTAACTAGGAGATTTTTTATATGCATAATTCAACTAGAAGATTTTCTATATGCATAATTCAACTAGAAGATTTTCTATAGAAATAATTTAACTAGAAGATTTTCTATAGAAATAATTTAACTAGGAGTTTTTCTGTACGCATAATAAACTAGAAATTTTTCTATACGAATAATCTAAACCAGGAATTTTTCATATGAGTAATTAAAACTGAAAATTACCCTTGCAAAATTCCGGTCTTAGTTGCTGCAACATAATAAGTGACAAGGGGATAAAAGGATTGGGCAAATCCTTTTGGTCCTGGCCCCTGAATGATTACAGCATCATTTTTCACCTGTTTTAAGAAGTCTGGCCGTCCTCTGTCATATTTTATAGCTTCATAAAAGGTGGCCAAACCATAGTTTAAGAAATTCTTATCTCCCGTAAGTTCATAAGCATTTACCAATGCCTCTAAAACCAAGGTGTTATTTCCAAGTCTTCTTAAACTGGGTAATTCTTTATAATAGAATAAGCCATGGTCTTGGTAACAATGTTCCACCATATCCTTGACAGCATCAATAATCATATTCTTAATTCGATCCTGTGGTTTTACCCGGTGGTATCTCATTAAACTTCCAACGGCTATGGAAATCATGAAGGGAACCCGAATTGCGGTATGATCGGTATAAGGGGAAAGCCAACCACCATATTCCTCTTTCCAGGCCTCAAAATGTCCGACAATCATATCTGCAGATGCTAGCCAAGCTTCATCATAAGTCTCTTTATATAAGGCTACTAAGGATCTTAGGGCCCATCCGGTTTCTCTGGCGTTAATTTCCCCTTTCTTGTGATACCTAGGTTGACTCAGATGATAAAGAATATTTTCTCCAATGGCAATGGCAGTTTCATAAGCGGTGATATCTCCCGTCATATGGTAGTAATCCAGTAGACCTTCCACCCATTCATGGCTGATTTCGACATCCCCGGTAACATGATTGGCAGAATGGGTAATCTGTGCATGATGTCGTAAGGGATCAGGACTATAGTGGCAAAAGTCCACATCCATCCAGTGTCTTGTAGCCACAAGCATGTAATCAAGCATTCTTCGTTCCGAAGTTCTAGCGTACATTTGCATCATGGCATGGGGGAAATCGTATTCATTGTTGGTCCAAACGGGATCACCATTTCCCCTACCTTGTTGTGTATAGCCTGGATCCGGCGCATCTCCCCAATGAAGGATTCCATAGGCCTTTCCCCTTTCATCGGCTTTTGCAACTAGGGCTCGTTCCACCTCGATGTTTGGAGTGGTTACAAATATCGGATCAAAGACCCCGGATTTTTCGTAAATATGGGTATCCAATACAGGACGGTCTTTTAGTTGCATTTGAAGGCTTCTGACATTTAAACTCTGAAGGGGATCCTCAGCTCCATGGAAATGTAAATAAAGCTGGTGGGTCTTTGCCATCCCCTGTATTAAGGTTAGATCAAAAGCTTCCTTAGGAAGTATTTTTATAGTCATACCATCTTGATCCACTTCCATTGCTTTGGGGAAATTTTGATGGGCTTGGTAAAGGGTAGCACAAATTCCACCCTTACCTTCCATCCGCCAATCTGCCCAGAAGGTACCATAAAAGGTTTCAGGGATGTGTTCGTTGGCCTCATATACTAATTGATTGGCATCAATTAGATGGTATAATTTTTGGTCATCTGACCCCTCTATGATTTTACTGGTATAATTTGAAGTTGCTAAAGCTGTTTGTATCTTAGAATTGCTGTCAGTATCTACCTTAATTCTATATTCAATGCCCCGAAGTTTTTCTTCCTTTTCTTTTTCTTTATTTATAATGGTATAGTCGATTTGAAGCCAAGGCTTTCCTGCAAAAACCTGAATTCGAACCTTAAAATCAAACCAGTCTTTTTTAGTGTTACTGTAATGTTTGCCTTTGGTTTCTAAGATAGAAACTATAGGGCCTTGCTCTAAAATCCTCCAACCAGTCTGGCCGATTTGCAAAATAAATTCTTGATCCTGGTCATTAATTAGAATGGGACCTTTCAGTTCATGATCGTGATATGTCTTATCTTTGGTTTCGATTTTATGGAATAAACCGGCTTCTCCAGGATTAGTTAACTGGACTCTTAATTCTCCTGTAGAGATCTCTAATCGCTTGTTTTTTTCTTCTATAGTAATTTGATTCGATAGGGCATTTTTCCAACTTTCCCAATGGGTGTCATACTTTCTTGCATCAGGAATAAAATAATAATCTTTGGAAAGATTTCCTGGTAGGTCGGCCAAAAATGTAATGAAAAGCCATTTGACAGAATGATCTGGCCACTGAGCTGTTATTTTACATTGGACAGGGTAAAAATTTTCTCCATCACTGATTGCTGCCTTTGTAATATCAAACAATTCCCCTTTCGGGAAGGGAATCGCACATGAGCAGGGTTCCCCAAGTCTTTCATATCTGGAAAGTTTCTCAAAATGTAATCGAATCATAAAATCACTCCTCATTAGAATTTTTAAAAAAAAGGTATTAATTAAAGGATAATTCTGGTTTTATTATAACAAATAATACAGGGTTTGGAAATAAAAAAGCGTATTGCATCCTCATTTTGGTGCAATACGCTAATTTTAACTTTGATTCTTTTTAAGGTTATAATTCTAACATTTTTTCTAATATTTCTACTGATACTAATATTCTTGTAATACTAATATTCTTCCAATACTAATATTCTTCCAATACTAATATTCTTCCAATACTAATATTCTTGTAATACTAATATTCTTCCAATACTTTCTATTGTTCCTATATTTTTTTAATACTTCTGTTAACTCAAATATTTCTACTAATATTTCTAATTTTAATTCATAACATTTTAATTATTTGTATTAGAGTTCGTCCGCGATACCTAAAATAGCAATTCCGATCATAACCATGACCACCAATATATAATGCTTCTTACTAAGCTTTTCTTTTAAGAAAATGCGAGAGAGGATAACAGATACAATACTATAAGAAGCAATCAAGGGAGCCGCAATAATTGCATTCTTTGACATGGCAAAGACATAAAAGAATTGTCCTGCGGTTTCAAAGAGTGCCGCTGTTGTACGAACCGGTTGTTTAAAGACATTGAATTTTTGTTTTTTAATAAAGGTAAGATACCCATAGGCTATGATTGCATATAAAAACCATGTAAATTCATATGCCAGTAATGCCGCATCTTCACTAATTAAAGAAAGTTCATCAAGATAGATTCCATCCGCAGCTGTTCCTAAGGCATCAAATAGGGCATATAGGATCGGAAATGTGATGGCCAAAACACTAATTTTGTATTTGGGATCAACATCAACATTGTCTGCCTTTAGGGCTTCGGTTTGAATCTTCTTTTCTAGTACGGCTAATCCGATTACACCGACAGTAATTATAAGGATACCGGCGATATTAAGAGCCCCTAGATTGTGTGGAAATAGGATAAACAATATAATGGCTGTAATTGCTCCTGAAGAATTTTGTACAGGTGAAGAAATTGACAGCTCAATGTATCGTAATCCGAAATAACCAATCAACATGGATAAGATATAAAAACCGGATACAGGAAGATATTTCACCATATCAAATGGATGGAAGGTGACTCCCTCAACCAGCATATAAATGATTGCATGGATACCCATAACCAGACCAACCATAATTCCAATCTTAGTGTGACTGTATTTGTCTTGGCTATCCGAACCTTTTTTATAAAAAAGATCTGCGGCTCCCCATGAAAGTGTAGTTAATAATGCGAATAAAAACCACATTAGTAATAAAAACTCCTTTCCCTTATGTAAGCAAGTATGATATTGGATTTCTTAATAATTCAGAGTAAGCAATTTTTCATTAACTGCAAACTTGACTTATAAATAGAAATACAAAACGGTATAATTATATACTAAAAATGAATCTG
>DUNZ01000170.1 GCA_012839085.1 Clostridiales bacterium | reverse complement strand
GAAGCCTTTACTTTAGACCGATCCTTCGAAATCCTTAAGGAAGGCAGAGGAAAACATTTTGATCCTGTTATTGTGGATGTATTCTTAGAAAACAGAGATGTTATAGAAAAGATGTACCATAAATTTGCACAAAATGAAGCGAGTAATGAAAATATGGTGATTTAGTTTTTGCCGAATTTCAAGATTCGCCTCACTTTGAGAATTTAACGATATAGTAAGAAATACCCATATTTTGAAATAGACATTATTCGGCAACCCTATTATAATTATACCATCTAATTAATTTTAAAAGGGACTAAAATGAATTAGTTATTCTCTTTGCCTTAAAATATCAGGTTATAAAGATAGTGTAATCTTAGAAAGAGATTTTGATGATAATGAAAATGAATATAGAGTGGTAAAAGCTATAAAAAATAACAATGGTGAATTGTTATATATGTGGAAGAATTCCTTAGGTCTTTGGGCTATACAAAGATGCAATACCTTATAATGGTATAAAAATTTTAAATTGGTATAAGGTAGGTAGTTATAATAGTCTAGGTGTATCATGGGAACATTATGCTTTGTATTATGGAGAAAATGCTGTAAAGCCTATATATTTTAAATTAGAAGAATTACCAAGAGGAATTGCGATTGACATTACACAATATCAGGAAAGATACTATATACATATGATAAGATTTGAACAGGATTATATTCCGCCTATGTTTGATTTATATGCATTTCTTGTAGACGGAGGCTTTATTCAACCTTAATAAATCAAAGAATCAACAACATTAATGTCTAATAAGATAGAAATGAAGTAAATGATGTAGAAAAAATTATTTGAACCGAATATATGTTTACACTTTCCCTCCTTTGTGTTAATATATTTTCATAACATCAAGGAGGGGTTTTTATGGACTATGTGATTGATAAGGCTAAGGTTCATGAGATTATGAAAGAAAAAGGAATATCTACCCAACAAGAATTGGCAGATATTCTAGGCATTACAAAAAATCAATTATCAGTTATGTTATCTGTAAAGGCGAACCCTTTCAAGAGTACATATAATAAATTGTGTGCAGCATTGAATGTATCTCCATTAGATATAATTACTGAGATTAATCGAGACAAGGTAAAGGAAAAAAAAGTGGAGAAAGAGATAGAGTATATCGATATTCAAGGGATTAAAGCCAAACGAGATTATACTTCCGTTGAGTTATTTGCTGGTGCCGGTGGATTGGCTTTGGGCTTAGAGATGGCAGGATTTCATGTACAAGGTTTGGTGGAAATTGATAAGTTTGCTACCAAAACCCTAAGTATGAATCGACCAAATTGGAATGTAATAGAGGAAGATATTGTTAAGGTGGCTACAGAAGGGATGCGAAAGTACCTTAGCAAGGAACTTGAGATTGATTTTATTTCTGGTGGCTATCCTTGTCAGGCTTTTAGTTATGCTGGACATAAGCTAGGCCTAGAAGACGTCCGAGGAACTATGTTTTACTATTTTGCTCAGATTATTGATGAAATAAAACCTAAGGTGTTTTTGGCTGAGAATGTAAGGGGCTTGATTTCCCATGATGGGGGAAAGACCCTGAAAACCATGGTAAACATATATGAAAATTTAGGCTATCGTATAACATGGCACCTGGTAAAAGCCAATGATTATAATGTGGCACAAAAAAGAGAACGGGTTATCATTGTTGGTATAAGAAATGACTATGATGTGGAGTATATGCTTCCTAAACCCTATGAATACAAACCAGTGCTTAGAGATGCGTTAAAAAATGTTCCAAAATCCATTGGAGAACAATATCCTCTGAAAAAAAGAAAAGTACTAGAACTGGTACCTCCAGGAGGATATTGGAGAGATCTACCGGAAGAAATAGCCAAGGAATATATGGGAAAAAGCTTTTATTCCGGTGGTGGGCGTACAGGTATGGCAAGACGTATTTCATGGGATGAACCATGCTTGACCTTAACTTGCAGCCCTGCACAAAAACAAACCGAACGATGTCATCCCGATGAAACAAGACCATTTACCGTAAGGGAATATGCTAGAATACAGAGTTTTCCCGATGAATGGGAGTTTGCAGGTTCCATGGGGCAGCAGTACAAACAGATTGGAAATGCAGTGCCTGTGGAATTAGCAAAGGCAATCGGATTATCCATTATACATGTTTTAAATCAAATGGAGGATTAGGGAAACGAATCCTCCATTTGTCATTTCTAACTTTC
>DUNZ01000022.1 GCA_012839085.1 Clostridiales bacterium | reverse complement strand
GTATAGAGAAGCATGATAAGATAATGAATATTTGATATAGAGAAGCTTGATATTTAGATACTTCATATCGAGAAATTTCATATAGTATAAAATTGTAAATGATGTAGAAGGGTATGGTGATTTTTATGCAACTAAAAGAATATATCAAAGAACATCGGATTATTTCAGATGGATCTATGGGTACATACTACTCCAATTTAGTCAATCAGACAGGTGCCGTATCAGAGTTTGCTAACTTATCGTCACCAGAAATTATTGAGCAGATACATTTGGAATACTTACAAGCGGGTGCTAGAATTTTACGTACCAATACCTTTGCAGCCAATACAGTAGTCCTAAAGGAAAATGAAAATAGGATTAGGGATATCATAGAAGCTGGATGTAGAATTGCTAAAAAGGCAGTTGGAAATTTTTATGACAGTATGGAACCCAAGGAACGAGTTTGGATTCTTGGAAATATCGGACCAATTCCGGAAGAAGGAGATCGTAAAGAGAAGGATATCCTTAAGGAATACCAGAGAATATGTGATATTTTTATAGAAGAAAAACTGGACGGAATTCATTTTGAAACCTTCCCCGGTTTACGCTATATCGAAAAATTAGTTCCCTATATTAAAGAAAGAAATCAGGATATGTTTATCTTATCTAGCTTTTCCGTAGACAAGAATGGTTATAGTGCAGAAGGGATTGGTGCCTCCCGTCTTCTGGATATGGTGAGTGAGATTGATGGGATCGATGGCTGTGGCCTGAATTGTGGAGTGGGTTCTGGACACATGGTTCAGATTGTAAAAAACTTATCCATACCTGAAAACAAGATTATCTATATTGCCCCTAATGCAGGCTATCCAGAGCAAATGCATAATCGGATGGTTTTTATGGATAATGCAAGATATTTTGCTGAGAATATGCGTATCATTGCCCAGCAAGGGGTTGATATTATTGGTAGTTGTTGTGGAACAAGTCCCCAATATACGAAAAAATTAACCGAATATATTGCCCTAGATGAGCCTGCTCGAAAAATCCATGATCAAAGAAGGATGGAACTACCAAAGGAAAGTCCCATTAAGGAGAATGATTTTATAGCAAAATTGCAAAAGAATCAAAAAGTGATTGCAGTAGAATTGGATCCTCCCTATAATGCCGATGTTCAAAAGATTATGGAATGTGCTCATAAATTAAAAGCTCTAGGGGCAGATGTCATAACCATTGCAGATTCCCCCATGGGAAGAAGCCGTGTGGATTCTGTATTAATGGGTGTTAAGATTGCCCAGGAAGCAAATATACCAGTTATGCCCCATATTTGTTGCAGGGATCGGAATATGATATCCATGCGGTCGGTAATTTTGGGAGCCTATATTCATGGAATTCGAAATTTGTTATTAGTTACAGGAGATCCCATTCCTGGGGAGAGTAGGCAATCAACCACAGGGGTATTTGACTACAACTCCATTCGACTAATGAATTTCGTAAAAGAAATGAACCTAGAGCATTTTTCCACAGATTCCTTGTCTTATGGCGGTGCCTTAAATTATAATCGAGGCAATATAGACAAAGTAATCGATCGAATGAAACGAAAAATGGAAGCAGGAGCTGGCTTTTTCCTGACCCAGCCAGTATACACAGAAGAAGATGCAAAACGAATTAAAGAAATTAAGGAACGAGTGGATACTAAGATTATATGTGGAATTATGCCATTGGTCAGCTATCGAAACGCTAGTTTTATAAAAAATGAAATCACTGGAATTCATATCCCAGATGATATATTAAATCGTTATCATCCAGATATGTCAAAGGAAGAAGCTGAAAATGTAGGAGCTGCCATTGCTCGTGAGGTTATGGAAATGGTAGAACCTTTTGTGGATGGATACTATTTCATGCTTCCATTTAACAGAGTGAGTTTAATGGATAAAATAATTTACTATAGATTTGATTAACCGGAGGTGTTCTAAGAGTGACAAAAAGAGAATTCATGGATCTCATTGAATCAAAAATTGTAATTGTAGACGGAGCCACGGGAAGTAATTTACAGAAGCGAGGTATGCCCTCGGGTGTCTGTCCTGAAAAATGGATGATAGAAAATCCCCAAGCAGTGATTGACTTACAAAGGGAGTTTCTAGAAGCTGGATCGGATATTATTTTTGCCCCAACCTTTACTGCCAATCGAATTAAATTGAAAGAGTATGGTTTGGCCGACCAAGTGGAAGCGCTCAATAGAAAGTTAATTGGCTTATCCCAAGAAGCTGTGATGAACTATCAAAAGAATAGGAACTCCGATCGAAAGGTATATATCGCAGGGGACCTTACCATGACTGGTGAACAGGTATATCCTGTGGGAGATCTTAAATTCGAGGAACTGGTCAATGTATATAAGGAACAACTAGGATATCAATTAGCAGAAGGCATTGACCTAGTTGTAGTGGAAACCATGATGAGCTTGCAGGAATGTCGGGCGGCATTGTTGGCAGTGAAAGAACGTTGTGACCTTCCGGTTATCGTGTCTCTAACCTTCCAGGAAAATAAACGAACCTTATTTGGTACCGATCCCAAAACAGCAGTTATTGTACTGCAAAGTATGGGGGTCGATGCCATCGGAGTGAATTGTTCCACAGGACCGGATAAGATGCATGAGATTATTCGGGAAATGAAGGAATATGCCCATATTCCTATTATGGCTAAGCCCAATGCAGGTATTCCACAACTAATCGATGGGGAAACCATATTCCCTATGGGAGCGGAAGAATTTGCCTTAGAAATGGAAAAATTGGTGGAGGAAGGTGCGGCAATCGTAGGGGGCTGCTGCGGTAGTACACCGGAACATATTCGGCGCTTATCAAAACAAGTAGAAAATAAAAAAACTCACAGAATCCCTAGGACCCATGTCAGAGCCCTGACTACTGAGAAAAACACAAGAGAAATTGATTTATCTGGTTCATTTATGGTAATTGGGGAACGGATTAATCCCACTGGAAAAAAACAAATGCAAGATGAACTCAGAGAAGGAAAGCTATCCTTGGTATTGAAGATGGCACAGGAACAAAAGGAACTGGGAGCAGACATTCTAGATATCAATCTGGGCATGAGCGGGATTGATGAAAAAGAAATGATGATCCAGGTAATGGAGGAGGTATTAAGAACCACGGAGCTACCTCTTTGCATTGATACCAGTAATCCAGATGTTATGGAAGCTGCTTTAAGGCTTTATCCGGGAAGAGCTTTGATTAATTCCATCTCATTGGAGAAGGATAAATCAGAACGGCTACTTCCCCTTGCAAAAAAATATGGAGCCATGTTTATTTTGTTACCAGTTTCGGAAAAAGGATTGCCTAAAAATATTGAAGAGAAGAAAGAAATCATTACAACCCTATTGGATCGTGCCTACAAAGTGGGCTTAACCAAGGAGGATATTATTATAGATGGACTTGTGGTTACCGTAGGAGCCAATCCCAAGGCTGCTATAGAGACCATAGAAACCATTCGTTTTTGTAAGGAGGAATTGGGGATTGCAACGGTGGTTGGCTTGTCCAATATTTCTTTTGGACTTCCCATGAGACAATATATTAACAGTACATTTCTCTCCTTTGCCATCCAAGCAGGCTTAACCATGGCCATTGCCAATCCTTCCCAGGAGTTACTGATGAATACCGCCCTAGCTGCAGATTTGCTTTGTGGAAAAGAGGACAGTGCCGGGCGATATATTGAAAAATCAGTTAAAGTTAGCCAAAAGGATGAGGAAAAAGCGAAAAACATACGAGTGGATCAAGGAAAATCCAAAGAAGAAGAAAGTAAAAAACCTGGAGAAGCAATTTTTGAGGCTGTTGTTAAGGGAAATCGAAAGGAAATCATTGATTTAGTAAAAGAAGACTTGGAAAATGGTTATCAAGCAGCCGACATTATTGATCAGTTTTTAATTCCGGCTATCAATGAAGTGGGGCAATTGTATGATCAGCAGATTTATTTCCTACCCCAACTGATTGCTGGTGCAGAAGCAATGAAAAAAGCCATTGAGTTTTTGGAACCTATGATAGAAAGGACTAGCGACGAGAATAAAGGAACCGTAGTTATCGCTACCGTTGCTGGTGATATCCACGATATTGGAAAAAATCTAGTATCTTTAATGCTAAAAAATTATGGATACCGGGTAATTGATTTGGGTAAGGATGTTCCTACGGATACAATTTTAAAGACCGCAAAAGAGGAAGATGCAGATATTATTGCAGTGTCAGCCCTTATGACTACAACCATGGTGGAGATGAAGCGAATTGTTCAAATAGCTAGAGAACAAGGACTTCGGGCAAAAGTAATCATTGGAGGAGCGGTTATAACCCAAGGCTATGCCAATGAAATCGGTGCGGATGGATATTCCAAAGATGCCCAGTCAGCAGTCGGTCTGGTGGAGCGATTAGTGAAGAAGCAAAAGGATGAATAAAAAGAAATGTTTTTATCTATGAAAAAAGTGGTATACTCATAGTAAGGGAAAATCAGCCATAAAACCCTTGGTCATAGAAATGCTTAGCAGCGAGATATGAAATCTGGATGAGCAGATGACTGCTTTGGTGGATCAGAATGGGGTTAAAATAGGATTTTACCTTATTATACACTTTGTGGCTATGGAAGGATAAAAATATGGAAACTATGCATACAAATTATTTAAGGGAAAATGATGTTAAGGTGGATGTTATCATTCCAACCTATCATTCTGATGATAAATTTATTCGACTTATTGAGATGCTTTATCGGCAAACGAAGAAACCCAATCGGATTCTGATCCTTCAAACTAGGGAAGAAGCGGGAGAGGAACAAGCCTTGCCGGAGATTGCAGATGATTTGGTTGAAGTGATTCCCATAGAAAAAGAAGACTTTGACCATGGAGGAACACGGAAATTCGGTGCCTCTTTATCGGATGCCCAGATCCTTGTTTTCATGACCCAGGATGCAATTCCAGAAGATGAATACTTGCTGGAACATTTATTAAAGCCATATGAAGATCCTAAGGTTGCAGCTACTTATGCTAGGCAACTGGCTGGTAATGAGGCGGATTTACTAGAACGTTTCACAAGAAATTTCAATTATCCAAAGACAAGTAGAGTAAAATCTCTTGAGGATCTGGACAAGCTAGGGATCAAGACGTTTTTTTGCTCCAATGTTTGTGCCTCCTATCGTAAGGATGTTTTTTGTGAATTAGGGGGATTTGTGGATAAGACCATTTTCAATGAAGATATGATTTATGCGTCAGGTCTTATTCGTAATGGCTATAAGATTGCTTATGTAGCAGAAGCCAGAGTAATTCACTCCCATCAATATTCCTATCATCAGCAATTTACCAGGAACTTTGATCTAGGAGTTTCCCATAAGCAATATGCCAGCGTCTTTCAGGGGACCAAATCAGAGTCAGAAGGAATAAAGCTAGTAAAAAAATCCCTAGAGTACTTAATTAAGAAAAAGAAATATTTACTGATTCCAGACTTAATTATAAGTAGTGGCATGAAATACCTAGGATATCAACTGGGCCTTCATTATGATAAATTACCAGAAGAACTGGTGATCCGCTTCAGTATGAATCGATCCTATTGGAGAAAATAAAGTTTTATATCTTATTTAATAGATAACCTGGAAAGAAAAAAGCTTAATGAGGAAAAAGTATGAGTAAGGTATCAATCGTAATGGCAACCTATAATGGTGAAAAATATCTTAGAGAGCAGTTAGAATCTATTCTTGCTTCTAGCTATGAGGACATAGAAATCTTTGTCTTTGACGATGGGTCTAAAGATGAAACCATTGATATACTCAGGGATTATGAATCTAGGTTGCCGAATAAAATACATTTGAAACAAAACGAAAAAAACTTAGGGGTAACCAAGAATTTTTTACAAGGACTATGTGCCACTTCTTCAGACTATATTATGTTCTGTGATCAAGATGATGTTTGGAAACCGGATAAAATCGAAGCGACATTAAAGCGGATGCTACAATTGGAAAAAAAGACAGGAAAAGATCTTCCCTTGGCAGTCTTTACCGATGCCACCGTAACGGATCATAAGCTTAAGGTGATTTCATCTTCCTTTTTTAAGTCAGGACATTTAGATCCTAAGAAAACGGATCTTGCCCATCTATTAATGGAAAATAAATTAATTGGATGTACAATTATGGTGAATGCAGCCCTTAGGAAACTGCTAAAAGAACATCCCCTGCCAGAGGAAGCTAGATTCCATGATTGGTGGGTAGCATTGATCGGAGCAGCCTTTGGAGGAATCAGCTATCTTAATCAACAAACCCTTTATTACCGACAGCATGGAGGAAATCTTGTAGGTAATCGTAATTATATTGATTATATAAAAAATAGAATTTTCTCCTTAACAGAGCAAAAGGCTTCCCTAGATTTCTTGCAGAAACAAGCAGCTGAGTTTTTAAAAATATATGGAAAAGATCTGTCTCCAGAGAAGCAAAAGATTGTATTCGAGTTTTCCAACTTAAGGAAGATGAGTTTTATCAAAAGACGAACAACCATTTTAAAATATGGTTTCTTAAAAACAGGCCTTGTTCGCAACATTGGTCTTATGATTATTATATGAGATTGTATTTTTATTCATCGTCTCTGTAGCGGTGATTTTTGTTGAGCAATACTATATATGCCGATTATTGGCCGTTATAGGCCGATAATTAGTGCTTTTATCATTTTGTTTTGATTTCCCCTGATGAATATAATTTAAAAAATTATTAGAAATAATGATAATTTATCTATTACAGTACTTGACAAATAAAAAGCTTGCTGATACAATAGCTTAAAACTTAATAAACATATTAGTATTACAGCAACCTAAGCCCCATTACAGAGCGACCTGTGGTGCAGGGCTTTTCTTATAAGTTGCTTGATGTTTAAGAGATTCTACATATTCAGAGAGGAGCATGCTATGAGAAGAATGGTATTTTCGATTCTGGTGGAAAATACTGCTGGTGTATTAAGTCGTGTAGCAGGATTATTCAGCAGAAGAGGATATAATATTGATAGTTTGACCGTAGGTGAAACACAGGATCCAGCAATATCCAGAATGACGGTTTTAGCCAAAGGAGACGATCAGATTCTGGAGCAGATTAGGAAGCAGCTAGAAAAACTGGAAGATGTCATTGAAATCATAGAATTATCACCATGTGAATCAGTTACTAGAGAGTTAATTCTCGTTAAAGTAAATGCAACAGGGAAAGATAGACAGTCCATTATTTCCATAGCAGATATTTTCAGAGCCAAAATAGTGGATGTGGCAATTGAGTCTCTCATGATAGAACTTACGGGAAATCAGGACAAAATCAATGCTTTTATAAAGCTATTAGAGCAGTATGAGATAAAAGAGTTGGTACGCACAGGTATTACTGGCCTTACCAGAGGATCTGGTGATATAGCAGATTTTATTGAGGAGGATTAAGAATATGGCAAAGATTTATTATCAACAGGATTGTAACCTTTCTTTATTGGAAGGAAAAACAGTAGCGATTATAGGCTACGGTAGCCAAGGTCATGCTCATGCTTTGAATGCCAAAGATTCAGGAGTTCATGTAATTATCGGTCTTTATGAAGGAAGTAAGTCATGGGCGAAAGCAGAAGCGGCAGGCTTTGAAGTTTATACTGCAGCAGAAGCAGCAAAGAGAGCAGACATTATCATGATTCTGATTAATGATGAGAAACAGGCGAAAATGTATAAAGAGTCCATTGAGCCTAATTTAGAGTCAGGGAATGCATTAATGTTTGCTCATGGTTTCTGTATTCATTATGGACAGATTATACCTCCGGCTGATGTGGATGTATTAATGGTAGCACCGAAGGGACCTGGTCATACAGTTAGAAGTCAGTATCTTGAAGGACAAGGAGTTCCTTGTCTAATCGCTGTACATCAGGATGCAACAGGTAAGGCACATGATCTTGGATTGGCTTATTCTTTAGCAATTGGTGGTGCAAGAGCTGGAGTATTGGAAACAACATTTAGAGAAGAAACAGAAACAGATTTATTTGGTGAACAAGCAGTTCTTTGTGGTGGTGTAACCGCTCTTATGAAGGCTGGTTTTGAAGTCTTGGTTGAGGCTGGTTATGAACCAGAAAGTGCTTACTTTGAATGTATCCACGAAATGAAATTAATCATTGACTTAATCAATGAAAGTGGATTTGCAGGAATGAGATATTCTATTTCCAATACAGCAGAATATGGTGATTATATTACAGGACCAAAGATTATCACCGAGGAAACAAAGAATGCTATGAGAAAAGTCCTAGCTGATATTCAAGATGGTACATTTGCTAGAAATTGGCTATTGGAGAACCAGATAGGTTGTACCAATTTCAATGCAAGAAGAAGAATAGAAGCAGAGCATGAACTAGAGAAGGTTGGAGCTGAGCTTCGTAAGATGATGAGCTGGACCAATAAGAAAAAGCTAATCAATAACTAATTAAAAAAGCCATTGATAATGATGATAGAGGTTCTTGGTAAGAAGTTGGTATGTATATCATATACTTCTTATCAAGAGCTTTTTTTATAGAGGACAACTTAGCCTAGTTAAGCCTAGTAATAATACATTGACAAATGCACTAGGGAAATCTATCATATATATAGAGAAATAAATAGAGATTATTAAAATAATGGACACTAGAGGAAAGCTGATGGATATACGGAGGGCGAAGATGATAACAGTAAATGGAGTTCATAATATAGAGCAAAAAACAGATTATCAAATCAAGCAAAATAAAGTGGCTACAATGAATAGCGAAAGCTTTTCTACACATCTTAATAAAGCAAGAAGCTTAAATGATATATTTGAAGAAGCTGCAGAAAAATATAATGTATCTGTGGATCTGCTAAAAGCCATTGGAAAGGCGGAGTCTAATTTTAATCCCAAGGCAGTATCTCGTGCTGGTGCCCAGGGGGTTATGCAGCTAATGCCGGCAACGGCCGCTTCCCTAGGAGTTAAGGATTCCTTTGATCCAGAGCAGAATATTATGGGTGGTGCAAAATACATAGCTGATCTTTTGAAGAGGTATGATGGTGATACGAAACTAGCCTTGGCTGCCTATAATGCCGGCATGGGAAATGTAGCAAAGTACGGTGGAATTCCACCATTTAAGGAAACACAAAATTATGTTGTCAAAGTACTAGGCTTTATGAAAGAAGATATCAATACCGGGGTGAAAGTTCCCACACATAAAGGAATGAGTTCATCCGAGTCAGTTCCGCTTTCTAATCCTACAAGCCTTCCATGGCTATCGTCGGACTTGTTAACAAGAAGTACTACGGTATCTATTATGGAAGAGATCTTTTCTGAACAGGATTATCTGAGATTCTTAGATATTTTCTTAGAAGATAAGAATGAGGACGGGAAAGAGGAAAAGGATAAAAGCATTTAGTTATAAATTTCAAATAATACTGGAAGGGAGGAGATAGCATGTCTTTAATTACAGTAAATGACCTTACCTTCAGCTATGATACAGTCTACGATCCTATTTTTGAGCATGTTAGCTTTCAAATAGACACCGATTGGAAACTTGGTTTTATTGGAAGAAATGGAAGGGGAAAGACTACTTTTCTTAATCTCCTTATGGGGAAATACGAATACAGGGGAAGTATCACAGCATCGGTTAACTTTGATTACTTCCCCTTTGATGTAAAAGAGGAGGGTGCCACAACCCTCGATATTATTAGAAATACCATCGCTCCTTTTGATCAATGGGAGAAGGAGATGGAAGACTGCCTTCAAGAACTAAATACCATGAGCTCCAAAATGGAGCAGTATGGGAAGATATTGGAATTATACCAAGCCCATGATGGATATATTATTAATGAGCTAATCGAAAAAGAACTGAGAAAACTTGAGGTTGATTTATCCGTCTTGGATCGTCCCTTCTCCACTTTAAGTTTTGGGGAACGAACCAAAATCATGTTAGCAGCCTTGTTCTTGAAAAAGAATAATTTTCTATTAATCGATGAGCCTACCAACCATTTGGATATGGCAGGTCGAGAGATATTAGCCGATTATTTGCAAACGAAAAATGGATATCTTCTTGTTTCTCATGATCGTGCCTTTCTGGATCGATGTATTGATCATGTTTTATCCATCAATAAAACCAATATTGAGATACAAAAAGGAAATTATTCCTCCTGGTTTTATAATAAGGAATTGCAGGATCAATATGAAATCGCTAAAAATGAGCAATTAAAGAAGGATATTCGATCTTTAACCGAAGCAGCCAGACGGGCAGCAGGATGGTCAGATAAAGTTGAGAAATCTAAAATTGGTGGGCATGTATTCGATCGAGGAGCAGTAGGGCATAAAGCAGCTAAAATGATGAAGCGTGCCAAAGCCATAGAAAACAGGAAATTAGCTGCCATTGATGAGAAACAAAGTCTTTTAAAAAACATCGAACAAGCAGATCCCCTAAAGATGAATATCTTACCCTATCCCAAAAAACGTATGATAGAAGTTTCCGATTTAAGTCTCTTTTATGGTGAAAAGAAGGTTTTATCAGACCTTAACTTTGTCTTGCAAGAGGGCGAGCGAATTGCCATTCGAGGTAAAAATGGTTCAGGCAAGACTTCTTTATTTAAGTTATTATTGGGTCAGCCAATGGAATACACCGGTGAATACCATGTAGGGGCAGGACTAAAGATATCTTATATTTCCCAGGATACCTCTTATCTAAATGGTAATTTAAAAGATTTTTCTGTGAAGTATGGCCTCAATGAAACCATATTTAAAACGGTACTTCGTCAATTGGATTTTTCCAGAGAGCAATTTGAAAAAGAGATTCAGGATTTTAGTGGCGGACAAAAGAAAAAGGTACTGATAGCAAAAAGCCTATCAGAGCCTGCCCATGTATTCTTTTGGGATGAGCCTTTAAACTTCATAGATGTTTTTTCAAGAATGCAGATCGAAGATTTGATATTAGAATATCAGCCAACCATGATTTTCGTTGAACATGATAGAGTGTTTTCGGATAAAATAGCGACCAAAGTAATCGAAATTGAAATGAGGTGATAAGGATGAACCGATTTCAACGATTTATGTATGGAAGATATGGAATGGATCATTTATCCCGTTTTTTGATAGGAATTACTTTGCTATTATCAATCATCGGATCCCTATCTAAAAAATCAATTATCATTTATATATCGTATCTCTTCTTGTTTTTTGTTCTCTTTCGAATGTTTTCTAAGAATATACAACAAAGAGCCAAGGAAAATAGGATCTTTGTTCAACTATTTCAGAGAATAATAAATTCCTTTCAAAAATTAAAGCGGACATTCTTCGGAACCAAAACCCATAAATATTATCGATGTCCAGGTTGCCGGCAAACCATCCGGGTTCCCAAAGGAAAGGGAAAGATTTGTATTACTTGCCCCAAATGTAGAGCGGAATTTATAAGAAGAACCTAAATGAAATTATTAGAAAGTAGAATGGGATTCACAAAGGATCTAATTAGGTTGAACAAAGAATAAGTAGAAGAATAATCGTAAAAGGATCTAAATTTGGATGCGATTAGATAAAAATAGAATGAAATTATAAAAGATAAATTAGATTGAACAAAGAATAAGTAGAAGAATAATCGTAAAAGGATCTAAATTTGGATGCAATTAGATTAAGTAGAATGAAATTATAAAAGATAAATTAGATTGAACAAAATAGGTAGAACGGGATTCACAATAAAAATAAACGGAATGAAATAAAAAAAGTGCACCTTCCATTGAAAACATCATTGAGTGGATCGATGCACTTTTTATTTGGCATTTTTTAAGAAGAAGTATTTAAGTATTAGGTATTAGGGTGAACTCCTATTCTAAGCCTAATTACCTAAGGACAACTGATTTCATCATATATTCTGCAGCCGAATCCAGATTAAGATTTTCTGCATCCGTTGTCATAACTGCGATAAAGTAATTGTCGATAAATAAACAATAGAGCTTAAAGTCTGTTTTTAAATTAAAATAACCCAAATTGAGTTGAAAGGATTTTGTAAATACGGTTGATAAATCCGTCTTGAATTCATCTTCTTTAAAGTTTTCTACTTTAAGTCCAAATCCCACATCCTGAATCAAGGATTTCAGATAATCCTCTGATAAATAAAGGTTGAAAAATTCTTTTGCATCTTCATAATCTGGAGCCTTCTCATTTGTTGATACTATAGAAAGTAATACAGAAGAACCTAAGATGGTATTTTCCGGGGTAAGAAGGGTATAATTACTATCGATTTCTTCCTGATTCATTTCTTCTGAAATAAGGCCAAACATAGCATTTTCAGTCTCGCTTAATTCGGATGTAACCCAATTCTTTGGTATGACAAAACTTATCTTATCAACTTTCAATTCCTTTGCTTCAAAGGGAGCATCTTTCAAATAGGGATTTACTGGTTCTTTCACGGTTACCTTACAGGTGTATTTTTTACCAGATACCGTTGCAGTAATCGTTGCAGTACCCTTGGATTTTGCTGTAACTTTTCCTTTGCTCGAGACAGTGGCAACGGATTTCTTACTAGAAGACCAGGTACCTTTTTTCTTGGTTCCAGTGATTTTTAGGGTCTTTGATTGACCTACTTCAAGGGTCAATGATTTTTTATTTATTTTAATGGTTGCTGCCTGGGCTACTGCTACATTTCCCATGGAAGGGTAAATGGCTGGTGCAATAAAAGTAATTGCCAGCATGAATGAAAGGAATATAATTCTTAGTTTTTTCATGTGATTCCTCCTATCAATATATTATATAACTTTTGCAAATTAATCTTTTTATCTTTTTTGATATTTTCCATAACAGTATTTTTGGCTTTTACCATAAAGACTCATCAATACATTCTAAACTTAGGTCTTGCTTATGTTATATCAATATTTTCTAAAATTTCACCTTTCCTTAGTATCTAATAGTGCAGTTAGCTATTAGCTAATCCATTTGCCCTATCTATAACAATTGACATGAAAGTAATGGATTTGAATGCTGTGGCAATTAAAATTTACAGCGTATTACTATCGATTGAATCTTTTTCCTTTATTATACTTTATTCCTATTATGGAAACAAGGTTAATATTCGAATAAGTGATGGCTTTATATAGATTTTGCATGAATTTTTTTCTTGAATTGGTAGATAATAAATAAATGTATTTATACAGAATGAATCTTTAGGAGTTGCATATGAAAAGATACAAATTTGGAATTGATATCGGCTCTACCACGGTAAAGATTGTAGTCATGGATGAAAAAAACCAATTAATTTATCATAATTATCGGAGACATTTTTCTGATATGAAAAATACAGTGATCCAAATGATAAAAAAATGCTATGAAACCCTAGGGAATCTCTCTTTCACCTTATGTATCACAGGTTCCGGTGGTTTGTCCATATCCCAATGGTTAAACTTGAACTTTGTTCAAGAGGTAATCGCATGCTCCAAGGCAGTAGAGACCCTGATCCCTGAAACGGATGTGGTAATTGAATTAGGGGGAGAAGACGCCAAGATTACTTATTTTAAGGGTGGAATGGAGCAGAGGATGAATGGGAGTTGTGCTGGTGGGACGGGAGCATTTATAGATCAGATGGCGGTTCTTTTAAATACCGATGCAGCAGGTTTAAATGAATACGCAAAAAATTATAGGACAATTTACCCCATCGCTTCCCGTTGTGGTGTATTTGCAAAAACAGATATTCAGCCTCTGATTAATGAGGGGGCAAGAAAAGAAGATATAGCAGTCTCTATTTTCCAAGCAGTTGTAAACCAAACGATTGGTGGCCTAGCTTGTGGAAAGCCAATACGAGGAAGGGTTGCCTTTTTGGGCGGTCCCCTATGCTTTTTATCAGAGCTTCGTAAAAGATTTGTGGAAACATTAAAGTTAAAAGAAAATGAAACCATTACTCCAAAACACTCACAATTATATGCAGCCATTGGGGCTGCCTTATCTTCTGAGGGTGGACAGCTTATTCGACTCGAAGAATTATCACAGCGGGTGGATCAAATATCCGAATTTACGGAAGAGGACGAGGGAAGGCTGGAGCCTTTGTTCCACAATCAAGAAGAATATGAAAAGTTTCTTCAAAGACATAGAAAATCAAAAGTGAAAAGAGGGAACCTAAAGGATTATCAAGGAAAGATTTATCTTGGAATCGATGCAGGATCCACTACAACTAAGGTGGCAGCCATAGGGGAAGAGGGGGAACTGCTCTATTCGTATTATGGTGGGAATGGAGGAGATCCCATTAAAAAGCTAATTAAGATTTTAAAGGAATTATATGATAAGCTTCCCGAAGGTGTAACTATTGCAAAAAGTGTGGTCACTGGTTATGGAGAATCTCTTATGAAGGCTGCGTTTAAAGTAGACATTGGTGAGATAGAGACCATGGCTCATTATAAGGCAGCAGATTATTTTTTGCCTGGAGTGGATTTTATTCTTGATATTGGTGGACAAGACATGAAATGCCTCCAAATCAAGGAAGGAGCCATTGACAGCATCCTATTAAATGAAGCATGTTCCTCCGGTTGTGGATCCTTTATCGAAGGTTTTGCTAGTTCTTTAGAAATGGAAGTCCAGGACTTTGCAAAGGAAGCTTTATTCTCCGAGTCCCCTGTGGATCTTGGAACCAAATGTACGGTATTCATGAACTCTAAGGTAAAACAGGCTCAAAAGGAAGGAGCAGATATTGCGGATTTATCCGCCGGCTTATCTTTTTCCGTCATAAAAAATGCTTTGTTTAAGGTAATTAAGCTTCGGGATCCAAAAGATCTAGGGGAGAAGATTATTGTTCAGGGTGGAACCTTTTATAATGATGCCGTATTGAGAAGTTTTGAGCTAATCACAGGTAGAGAGGTGGTTCGTCCGGATATTGCGGGATTGATGGGAGCATACGGAGCGGCTTTGATTGCCAAGGAGCGGTACCAAGAGGGAGAAGCAAGTACTTTGTTAGCCAAGGAGCTTCTGGAACATTTTAGTATGAAGGTTTCCAACCGGCGTTGTGATAAATGTATGAATCAATGCCTGCTAACGATTAATCATTTTTCTAACGGGGAATCCTATATTGCTGGAAACCGTTGTGAAAGAGGATTGGGTCTTGAGAAGGTGAAATCCAATCAATTGCCCAATTTGTATGATTTTAAATACCGTAGAACCTTTGCATATCGACCCTTGAAAACAGAGGAGGCTTTTAGAGGAAGCATTGGAATCCCTAGAGTGTTAAACATGTTTGATAATTATCCCTTCTGGTTTACTTTGCTTACGGAACTGGGATTTCGGGTAATACTTTCCTCCCCCTCCTCAAAGAAAATATTTGAAAAAGGCTTGGAGACCATACCCTCAGAATCCGTCTGCTATCCTGCCAAATTGTCCCATGGACATATCATTGACCTAATCGAAAAAGGGGTAAAAACCATATTTTATCCATGTATTGTTTATGAAAAAAAAGAGTACAGGAATGTGACAAATCACTATAATTGTCCCATTGTAATTTCTTATCCAGAAGTGGTCAAAAATAATATAGAGGATCTTAAGGAACACAATATGAAATTCTTAAATCCCTTCTTTTCCTTGGATAATGAAAAGGTATTGATAAAACGAATTGTTAAGGAATTTAATGATTATCATGTTTCCTATGAAGAAGCAAAAAATGCAGTAAAGAAAGCTTGTCAGGAACGGGAAAAATATAAAGAGGAGATTCAAAAAAAAGGTGAGGAAGCCCTTGCTTATTTAAAAGCCAAAGGGAAAAGAGGAATCGTCCTTTGTGGGAAACCATATCATGTAGATCCGGAAATCAATCACGGGATCGCAGATATGATTTTATCCTATGATTTGGCCGTATTAACCGAGGATAGTATCGCCCATCTGTCTGATGTGAAATATAAATTAAGGGTGGTAGATCAGTGGGCCTATAATTCCCGCTTGTACCGAGCTGCAAGTTTGGTTGCAAAAGAAGCTTGTCTGGATTTAGTTCAATTAAATTCCTTTGGTTGTGGATTGGATGCTGTAACCTCAGATCAGGTTGCAGAGCTTTTATCTTCCGGTGGCAAGATCTATACCATGTTGAAAATTGATGAGGGTAATAACTTGGGTGCGGCCAAGATACGAATACGATCTTTAAAGGCTGCCACTGAGGAGAGAATAAGGCGCTCTTATCAGCCGCAGGTGCAGGATGTTTCTTATCATAATCCGAGCTTTACAAAGAAAATGCGAAACACTCATACCATACTAGCACCACAAATGGCACCGATACATTTTGAATTGGTACAGGAGGCAGCCAAAACCTGTGGTTACCAATTGGAAGTACTTCCTGCTATAGACAAAACAGCAGTTGATATTGGCTTAAAGTATGTCAATAATGATGCCTGTTATCCAGCAATTATCATGATTGGTCAATTGGTACAAGCCTTACGTTCAGGAAAGTATGATGTCAATCGAACATCGGTAATCATAACACAAAGTGGTGGAGGTTGTAGGGCAACCAATTATATAGCATTTTTAAAACTGGGACTAAAGAAGGCTGGGTTTTCTAATGTTCCCATTATCTCTGTGAACACCTTGGGACTTGAAAAACAGCCTGGATTCAAATTTTCTATAGGACTCATCAATCGTTGTATTATGGCGATTTTATACGGAGACTTGTTCATGCGAGTTCTCTTTCGAACAAGACCTTATGAAAGATTTCCACACTCAGCTGAAATCCTTTATCAAAAGTGGAAAGAAAAAGCTAAAGAAACCATCCGATCAGGCAGTAAATTTAGGTTTGATAGGGATGTCAAGGGAATTATCCGGGATTTTGATCGTTTAGAATTAATGGATGTGAAAAAACCGAAAGTAGGTGTGGTTGGTGAGATATTGGTAAAATATCACCCCACTGCAAACAATGATATTGTCAGCATTATTGAGCAAGGAGGAGCTGAGGCAGTTGTACCTGATCTTATGGATTATTTCTTATATTCTACTTTTAATTCACGATTCCGATTTAGATATCTTGCCGGGAAGAAATTGAATAAAGATTTAGGGGAAATAGCCACTTCTTATATCATGCATTATAGAAAAGTGATGGCAAGAGAGTTGGCAAAAAGCAAACGCTTTCCGCCACCAACCCCTATTGATGAATTAGCCAATATGGCATCTAGTATCATGTCCTTAGGAAATCAAACCGGAGAAGGTTGGTTAGTAACGGCCGAGATGATGGAATTTATCGAACAGGGTACCAAGAACATTATCTGTGTGCAGCCTCTGGCCTGTCTTCCTAACCATGTAGCAGGCAAAGGGATGTTCAAACCTTTAAAGGAAAAGTTTCCTTATGCCAATATTATTCCCATTGACTATGACCCTGGTCTTTCCAGCGTTAATCAATTAAATCGGATTAAGTTATTGCTTTCTGTGGCAATGAAGAATTTAAAAGAAGAGTAATCTCTATGTATCATAGCAATTTCCTCTCAAAGTTAGTTGTTGAGTGGAAATTGCTTTTTTGTTTACCATGTTTTTCATTTGTAATGTGAGCTTCATTGACCTAAGGTAATACTTTTGTTAGAATAATAATTACTTGATATTTTATAGTTACAATAATAATTACTGTATTTACATACCATAGTTACTTCGGAGGGAGTTGCCTTGAAGAAAGTTTTTATATATTTAAAACCCTATCGAGTCCGCATGCTATTTGGATTTATTATTAAAGTCTTAGGTACTTTTATGGATTTGGGACTTCCATGGGTTCTTGCTTTTATTATTGATGATGTTATACCACATCAAAAGATTTCATTGATTGTATGGTGGGGTCTGGCCATGGTAATCCTATCGATTGGTGCTAGAACCTTCAATATTATAGCCAATCGTATGGCTTCTAAAGTCGCCAGCGACACCGTTGAGTCTTTACGACATGATCTCTTTCAAAAAATACTAAGTCTCTCAGGAAAACAAGTGGATTATTTTACTATCCCTTCCTTAGAATCCCGAATGACTTCAGATACCTATAACATTCATAGTATGATAGCTATTATGCAAAGAATGGGTGTAAGAGCACCGATTATTTTATTGGGTGGTATTATCATAACAAGTACCTTAGAACCAGTACTAACATTGGTTTTGATTGGGATTTTCCCCTTTTTAGCTATCACAGTTATCTACATTTCTAAAAAAGGAATTCCCTTATATACGGGCTTACAAGAAACCATTGATCGCATGGTACGAGTGGTAAGAGAAAATATTACTGGCATCCGTGTAATCAAGTCCCTATCAAAAACGGAACATGAAAAGGAGCGTTTTGCTAACATTAATACGGAAGTTGTTGATAGAGAATTAAAAGCTGGTAGAACCATGTCTCTTACAAATCCGATTATGAATTTATTGCTGAATATTGGGCTTACTTTAATTGTTGTTGTAGGAGCATATCGTGTGAATGCAGGCGCCTCGGAACCGGGAAAAATCGTTGCCTTTTTATCTTATTTTACTATTATGCTTCATGCTGTAATGGCCATACGAAGAATCTTTGTGGTATATTCCAAAGCCAGTGCTTCTGCCAGCCGTATCGCAGATATTTTAGATACCCAAGAGGATTTACCGGAATTTCTTATGTCTGAACTTGAAAATAAATCAGGGCTTAAAGACGTATCAGACCTTAAAGATAAATCAGGGCTTAAAGACGCATCAGACCTTAAAGATAGATCAGGTCTTAAAGACGCATCAGACCTTAAAGATAAATCAGGTCTTAAAGACGATATCATATTGAAACAAAATATTCCCGAAACCATACATTGGGATCATATTGTTTTTGATCGTGTTAGTTTTTCATATACGGAAGAAGAGTGTCTAACAGATATTGATTTTAAGATTAAGAGGGGAGAAAGTCTAGGTATTATTGGTTCCACTGGTTCAGGAAAGACAACTTTAATTAATCTACTGTTGAGATTTTATGACGTTACCCAGGGGAGAATCTTGGTAAATGGACAGGATGTAAGAACTTATAATAAACAGGAACTAAGAAGAAAATTTGGTGTAGTCTTTCAGAATGATGTTTTATTCATGGATACCATTATGGAAAATATCTGTCTCGGCCGTGACTTGAATAAAGAACAGGTGGAAAGTGCTGGTGAACACGCACAAGCAGCCCCTTTTATCAATGAATTAGAAGATCGATATGATTTTAAATTAGCCATTAAGGGGAGCAACTTAAGTGGTGGACAGAAACAAAGATTATTAATTGCCAGAGCCTTAGCTGGGAAGCCTGAGATTTTAATTTTAGATGATTCTTCAAGTGCCTTGGATTATAAAACGGATTCTATGCTAAGAAAAGCAATCCGAGATAATTATAGTAATACAACTAGCATTATTATCGCACAACGAATTAGTTCGGTAATGAAATTGGATCATATCCTAGTCCTGGAGGATGGTAAGATGGCTGGTTACGGAAAGCATGAAGATTTGCTAGAAAACTGCCAGGTATACCAAGAGATTTATCAATCACAATTAATGACATAGGAATCTATGATATTCCCAGGTGAACTTGATGATGGAAATGAGGTGTTGGAATGTCAACGAATCCAAATAATAAAAAAATAGATGAAAAGGAAAAATCCACAAAAAAACCGGAAAGACCCAAGGATACCAAATACGTCGTTCGAAGACTTTGGAAGTATGTATATCACTACAAATGGCATCTAATGATTGCCATTGTCCTTACCATGGTAAGTAATTTATTTGCTTTACTGGGGCCAATGCTTTCTGGATATGCCATTGATGCCATTGAACCGGGGAAAGGAAAGGTGATCTTTCAAACGGTATTCTACTATGCGGCCTGGATGATTGTATTTTACATTGTATCGTCCATTCTTTCCTATGTTTTGTCAATCCTTATGTTAAACTTAAGTCAGAAAATCGTATGGAAAATGCGGGATGATGTTTTTACGAAATTGGTAGATTTACAGGTGGGATATTTTGATCGTAATCAAGCGGGAGATATTATCAGTAGGATTTCCTATGATATTGATGTAATCAATACATCCCTTTCAACGGACGTCGTTCAGGTTTTTGCCAGTGTTATGACCGTGGTAGGATCTCTTATCATGATGATTGTGATCTCTCCCCGTTTGGTTTTGGTGATGTTAATTACGATCCCCATGTCTCTTCTCTATACCAGGTATCGTGCAAAGAAAGTTCGGCCTTTGTTCCGAAAACGTTCTGCTAAAATAGGTGAGCTAAACGGCTTTATTGAGGAAATGGTTTCTGGGCAAAAGACCATTAAGGCCTATGCAGCGGAAGAGGCGGTTATGGAACGATTTAATAAGGTAAATAAAGAAACGGTAGATGCCTATTATAATGCGGATTATTATGGAGTCATGACTGGACCTACGGTTAATTTTATTAATAACCTTTCTTTATCCTTGATCACCGTATTTGGAGCGATTTTATATCTAAAGAAGGTAATGACCTTAGGAAATATCTCTTCCTTTGTTCAATATAGTAGAAAATTCTCGGGACCAATCAATGAGACGGCCAATATTATAAATGAATTACAATCGGCAGCTGCAGCAGCAGAACGAGTTTTTAAATTAATGGATGAGGAACCAGAGAAGGCTGATCAGCCCAATGCGGTGGAACTTACCGATGTGGAAGGTGATGTACGAATTAAGGATGTTACTTTTGGCTATCTTCCGGATAAGGTTATTATTAAAAAGTTGAATCTCCATGCCAAACCGGGTAGCCTAACAGCCATTGTTGGACCAACCGGAGCAGGGAAAACCACCATTATTAACCTCTTAATGAGATTCTATGATGTTTGGGATGGAGAAATTCTGGTGGATGGTAAGGAGACTAGGGAGCTAACAAGAAAGAGTCTTAGAAAATCCTTTGCTATGGTTTTGCAGGATACTTGGTTGTTTCATGGGACGGTCTTTGACAATATTGCTTATGGAAAAGAAAATGCCACCCTGGAGGAAGTGGTGGAGGCAGCAAAGATGGCGGGTATCCATTCGTTTATAAGCAGACTTCCTTCTGGCTATCAAACTGTAATCAATGAAGATGGAATTAATATATCCAAGGGGCAAAAGCAATTATTAACCATAGCCCGTGCCATGCTCCTGGATGCGAATATGCTTATCCTTGATGAAGCTACTTCCAATGTTGATACAAGAACAGAAATCAAGATTCAAAAAGCCATGCGTAAGTTGATGGATCAAAAGACCTGCTTTGTCATAGCTCATCGTCTATCAACGATCCAAGGTGCGGATAATATCTTAGTAGTAAATCAAGGAAATGTGGTAGAGCAGGGCACCCACAAAGAATTGATGAAGCAAAAG
>DUNZ01000169.1 GCA_012839085.1 Clostridiales bacterium | reverse complement strand
GTCCTTGATACTTATGAGATAAAATTATTTTTTCTTCTCTTCCATCCTTTGTAATGATTCCGAAAAACAACTCTTCCAATTGTAATGTTCTTTGCAGGATAGGATGAAGATGGTTCTCAAAGAAATAGAATGAATCAAGACATTTCCTTGCCATGATCCATTCCCTCCGATCTAAGTGGAAAAAATATTGTAGAATTTTATGATATCCAATCAAAGGATTTGAGAGATCCGATCCCTCTGCTAGGATAATTTTTTCTTGGGCTATGTTTCCATAGCTACAACCATCCATCAACTTTTTACTGATTTCCAGTTGATAAAAATAGCATCTTAAGGCTAAACTGTTCTTTTTTAAGTATTTTAATATTGATCCATCATTAAAAACCCTAGGAGAAGAACTTAATACTAGATTCATAAGAAGACATCCGAATCCATAGAGGGTGAAAATGAGTAATCGAAGTCTAGTTAGAAAAGAAATTGAAATATTGCTCAAGGAAACACACATAGCTACCATAGCTGAAAGTAGATTTACTATCAATCCACCAGATATATAAAGAATATATTTTTGTTTTTCATAATTAATTGGGCTTGGTAGCATAATGCATTGGCCTATTGATCCAGGGCTTTTTAATCTTCCAATTTTCCATTGATTTTCTTGTTTGAAAATGACGATAGAAAATAACCGAAATGATAATAAACGATATCCTGTCACCCAACCAAATAGTAGATGACCCAGTTCATGTAAAATAATTTGTATTATGTATAATAATATCACTGATATTGCTAATATAATCGTCAAACCAATGAATGCTATGATATTGCCAGACTGCTGCCAATAATCCATATATGCTCCATAGGCATCTAAGATATTACTTTTCAATTCTTCCTTTCTGCAATGGTTCTATTCTAAAGCATTATAAATGATACAAAGAATATTTCCATTGCTATCATATTGATAATCTTTCTTATAATAAGTTTCGTTAATTTCAAAGCTTCTTACCTTCTCATAATTAAAATCTTTCTTGGAAATATACAGGTTTTCAATTTGAACATCGTAATCTTGGGGATATAGAAAAGAAGCAATGATTTGTGATCTTGGAACTATCTGAAAATCTTCGAATGAATACTGCTGATAAATAACTTGTTCAGAAATGTTCTTTCGTGCCAGGTTCAAGGTTTCCCTATAACGTGATACACTATAGATTAATAAAGACAATCCAATACAAAAGATAAAAATAGAAAAGACTTGATAAAGAAATTTGTTCGTTAATTCCATAATATTTATCCTACTGATTTATTGTTGTACAAATCTAACACTCATAATGATTCCGTTTTTATTATGTTCCACACTAGCTAAAAAGTTTGCAGTAGGTTTAATGTAGTAAGAATGGGTAAAGTCTCTTAACTTTTTTATATCATCCCCACTATCATAACTTTTATCGATCCTATCCGTTTTTACAGACACTGTCATGGTAGATTTATATGGATCAGAATAATCACCTAAATACTTTTTAATGAAATTAACCACTTCACTTCCACTCACTAGAGCGCCATCCATCCTTTTAATGTCACTATCCTTTAGATCATTATTTAATCTACTTATTTGATCTGTTGCATTTAAGTTCAATTCTTTTGCTATTCCCATGGTGTTCATCCCCAATGCTACAATGATGCATGTAATCATTGTTGTCGCTGCGATCAGTAATACCTTTGTTGCATCTGTAATATGATTATACTTCAATCTATCAAGCTCCTTTACTTATATTAAGTTTAATCCTTATCATAACATCTTCTGCCTGTACGATCTCTGGACTTGGCCCTTAACTTTATTAAGTTTAATCCTATTCCATATGGTCAAAGCGTTCTGCGTTTAGGGCTATCCCCTTACTTATTTTAAGTTCAATGCTATACTTTTTCTTACTTATTTAAAGTTCCATACTGTTTAGCCCCTTGTTTTATGTAATAACTCAACTCCAAACTGCTTTCTTACTTTATTTTATTACACAAAACTGTTCCACATTTTATTGCACAAATCTGTTCCACTACTTTACTTATGTTACAATTGATCTTTTCCTTATGGCTGTTGTTCAAATCGTAAACATATGATATTTTCATTCCCATCTTTTTTTGTTTCACCAAGAAATTTAGCCATATGGTTAATATAAGCATACTGATAAGGCTTAGAAGGAATCTCATCAATGGCTCCTTCTTCAACCAATACTTTATCCGACGGATTGAATACATAATGATAAGCTATGGTTGCTCCATCTAAGGTAACAACTTCGATCGATAAATATTTGTTTTCACTTATGGTCTTTTCAATCACCTGTACCAATTCGCTACCGAGTATAATGCTCCCATCATATAGGGAAAGATCAATTCCATTATAATCAGAAACCATACGGCTCATTTGGTTGGATTTATCCTTAACATTTGATTTTCCATCATTTAATAATTTGAAGCCAGATGCAACGATTACGCATACCACTATGACAGTCGCTACTAAAATTAATATCTTAGTAACTTCATTCATATGGTTCGTTTTCATACTCATCTCCTTTCTTCCTTGGCCTGTAAAAATAGTATTTCTTATAACTGGGTAAATTCGATACATATGATGATATTATTAGAATCTTTATAGATTTTTCCTGAGAATTGGGCAGAAGTATTAATATAATTTGCATCATTCTTTTGATCTTGAACCAGCTGAACAGGTGATGATTGCTTACTCAAGGTATTGGGAGCATTCACATCATCAGGATAGTGAAATGTATAATTATAATGAACTCCTAAGGAATTTTCTTTTGTTTTTACTACGATCGCTAAATACTCATTATTATCCATCGATTTTTTTATAAAATTAACTACTTCACTACCCTGTACCGTTGCTCCATCATAAATCGACTTGTCTATCTCACTATACTGAGATGTCATATTGTTGAAATTATTGGTACTTGCATTCACTGCTGACTTACCTTCATTCACCATTTTAAAACCGATAGCACAGATTACACATACCACTATAACTGTGGCAACTAATATTAGAACTTTTGTAACATCGGACATATGATTTGTTTTCATAGATTCTCCTTCCTCTAATAGAAGATTAGACGTGGGGGTATGCAAAGCATTTTAATGCTTTTATCATAATCCCCCACAGATTGGGGTTTAAGAATTCATAATTAGATAAGTAGAAATTATCTTGAGTATTATGCCCCAGAACTAGATAAGAAAAAAATTATATAATTAACCTCATGCCTTATGTTGTTTGCAACAACAAGTATGGGTTTAATTAAGCTGTGTGAATTGGATACAAATGATTAAACCATTATTATCTTTTTTTACTTCTCCCTGAAATTGTGCCGAGGGATTGATATAATCTTTTAAGGCTTCTGGATTAGGTTTGTTTTCCACGGCTTCGCTGTAGGTTGAGGATGCATCTAACATTCCTTCCCCATTTTCTGAATATATCTTATTATAATATGTATAATCTCTGTCAGTCGCAGTTTCCCTGATTCCTTCCTTCCGAGCCAAGGTGAGTACCCCTATGGCTAGATATTCATCTCCATTCTTACTTTCCGCCTTCTTAATCAAATTTACAACTTCACTTCCCTGTACGGTTGCACCATTATAAATGGCTTTATCAATATCACTGTATTGAGATGTCATATTATTAAAGTTATTGGTACTTGCATTTACTGCAGATTTTCCTTCATTGACCATCTTGAAACCAATGGCACAAATTACACATACAACAATAACTGTGGCAACCAATATTAGAACTTTTGTAACATCAGACATATGGTTTGTTTTCATACTAAATTTGACTCTCCTTTTATAAAATCCCAAACTTAATTTTATATATTTTGAATTGTCTCACTAAAACTATTTAATTCTTTTAAGCTTTCCATCACCAATGGAATAATTAGATAAATCATGACTAATACCATCGGTATAAAGGATAATGGTTTGGCAATATCCGATCGCTTCTGTAGTGATATCTCATTTTCTAATTTCCTTCTATCATGATAACTTTCACGGTCGGATGCAATCTCATCAAAGGCTAATTCTATGGGTATCATGTCACAACGGATTAGATTATCCACCATACGGCGAAAGGGTGGGAAACTTTCATTTTCCTTCATATGCGTTAAAGCTTCGATATCCCCCCTATTATAATCATTTATACATTCTTGGAGTGATTTTTTAAATACCACTGCAAATAGCTCTAGTTCTTCTAGCAGATCTTTCACTGTAATATGGTCATGATACATTAACATGTAAATAATAGAATTGAATTGATTTACCTCATCTTCCATATTCATTTGCAGTATTTTTTTCTTATATAAAATCATCCAATAAGGAATGTAGTAGGCAATTATAGAGATCCCAATACACAGAAGAAGCTCATGCCATTTATAGTATTCATTTCTATATTTTTCAACCCTGTTCAAAACTTCCTTTGCAATTGACTCACTTAATTTAGAACTATGGATCCTTCTTTCCTTTGTAATAGCATCATAAATCTTTTCATACAAGATAAAATTTGCTTCATCACTATCTTTAAATTGATTGACATATCTCAGCAAAGTCTCTTTCACTAATTCAATCTGATTTTGGTTATTGGTTGGTGTCAAGAAAGAAATCGTGTTAACTTTACTGACTATATTGCTACGATTATTTTCATGGATATAGACTTGAAAGGTTAGCACCATGAAAAAAGTTAATATGGAAAATAGTAGTCTTTGCAAGAGTAGTTGCCTTGCAGTAATTGTTTCACCTAGCCTCTTTAATTCATCCTTTAATACCAACATCTTTCCATAAAACTTATCGGTATAATTATCCAAGGCCTTTCTAATAAGCCGAATGCTCTCTAGACGTTTTAGGTAATCATATCTTTTTGGAATAAAGTCTTTCGTCTCTTTAAGCTTATTATTTAGTATATATATGATGGTAGTCACCACTAAAATCGAAGCTGCAAAAACAATACCAGGTCGTCCATTATAGAAACTGTCTAGTTCTGGCAACATTGAAATTCCAAATTTTCTTATTAATTCAAGAGTAAGGCATGGAAATATAGTAACAAATGATACTCCTGAAAATAAATATCGTAGTTTTCTCTGTTTTAATATTTCGATGTTGATTTCTTTCTTTAAATTATCTAAATTGCTTGTAAAAAGTGATTGACCATTTATTCTTTTGTCGCTAAATTCTAAAACATTAATACACAAGGATAGCAGTGTTTTTAAATATTTGTTATGGATGGTTGTATTGTATTTTAGTACATCTTCCTTTAGATTATTGGAAGTGATGGTATCATATAATTTCTTTGCATGAACCCTCATTTCATAACCCAGACCATCCATAGAAAGCAAAATTGCATCATCCACCATGCGGTTAACATGGTAATTATGGCGTATATCGGATACAAATACAGATAACTCTTCCAATAATTTTATTTCTAGACTTTTAAGTAAAAATCGGGTCACTTCACAATCAATGACTACGATAATTAAACTAGCAATAGCCGTATTCATCAGACTTAAGTTGGTTGAAAACACGATGCTTATACCTAGAATACAAAAGATCCAAGATGTTATCGCTGCTTGCATGGTTTTTGCTACGATCATCCGCTGGTCACCGGGAAACAGGATTTCATAGCGCCTGCTTATTCTATCCAAATAATTTTTTGCAATCGATATTCGACATAAGAAGATATACATCCGGTGGGTAATATCTCTTTTTGAATTCTTTAAATAAATCGTTGCACTATAGTTTTTATGTATTTTATCCCTTCGATCTATCAAATGAATGATATAGCCCACTATAGGTAAAACAATCATTACTCCAATTGCCATACTTAGAAGTAATTGTCTATTCAATGAAACCAATTCCTTTAACCCTAATGTTTATTATTTTGAATTTGCTTTATTCCAGTTCATTTTTTCATTATGTATTTATGATCCATTGATGCTG
>DUNZ01000168.1 GCA_012839085.1 Clostridiales bacterium | reverse complement strand
TTTTCGGAGGTCTTGAAATTGACAAATCTAACTTTAGAGAATATTGCCCAAGTTTGTAATGGTAAACTTAATAACTGGAACAGTAATGATCGGAGGGAGGCTCAAGGTGTCGTCTTGGACTCCCGCTTGGTTCAAAAGGATTTTATTTTTATCGCAACGGTCGGTGAGCGAGTCGATGGTCACAATTTTATTCATGAGGTTTTTGAACAAGGTGCCTTAGCGGTAATCTGCGAAAAAGCCCCTGATACCCCCAACGGCCCATACATACTTGTAGAAAACAGTCTAACTGCCCTAAAAAGTCTAGCAAAATGGTATCGGATGCAATTAAATATTAAGGTCGTTGGAATTACTGGAAGTGTTGGTAAGACTACTACCAAAGAATTTATTAGCAGTGTTTTATCAAAAAAATACCGAGTTCTAAAAACAGAGGGGAATTATAACAATGAAATCGGACTCCCCTTAACCATTTTAAAGATTCGGGATTACCATCAAGTGGCAGTTTTAGAAATGGGCATCAGTGAATTTGGAGAAATGCATCGTCTTAGTGAGATCGCAAAACCAGACATTTGTGTGATCACCAATATCGGCCAATGTCATCTAGAAAACTTAGGTTCAAGAGAAGGTGTCCTTAAGGCTAAGACCGAAATATTTGATTTTATGAGTAAAGATGGTCGGGTTGTCCTCAATGGCGATGACGATATGCTAGCTACTATTGAAGAAGTAAATGGTAAATCACCAATAAAATTTACCTTACATCCTTCTCTTGCTGATAAAGAGGAAGAAAATTCATCCTCCTTAGAAGAGATCTATGCCAGCGACATTAGAGCTTTGGGCTTGTCAGGCTCCGCTTGTAACATTCATGTGGGTAGAGAAAGCTTTTCTGTTTCCATTCCTCTTCCCGGAAAACATATGATATGGAACGCCTTAGCTGCAACAGCAGTAGGGACTTTGTTAGAAATGAATAGCGAGGAGATTGCAGATGGTATCCAAACTGTAGAGACCCTTAGTGGAAGAAACCATATCATAAAGCATCCTAAGTATACCATCATCGATGATTGTTATAATGCAAATCCCAATTCTATGAAAGCAGCAATTGATTTACTAAATATATCCGATACGAGAAAGGTTGCAATTCTTGGAGATATGTTTGAGTTGGGTAAAGACGAAAACACCCTTCATCAAGAGGTAGGAACTTATGCCGCTTCCAAAAACCTAGACTTGATTGTTTGTGTCGGCAAATTATCCTCCCATATGTACGACGGTGCTGCTAGGGTATTAGAAAAAAGCCGGAGAGCTTATGAAAGTCAACTCTCCCATCAAACTTCCTTTGAAGATGAAAACCAGAATAGGAATCGAAATCTCTTGTACTTTGAGACCCGTGAGGAACTGTTAGAAGCGCTTTTCTCCATAATAAAGGAAAATGATACAATCTTAGTTAAGGCATCCAATGGTATGGGCTTTAATCAAGTTGTCAAACAGCTCATAGAATAAGCCTTCCCGATATCATAATTAATAAATTCTTAAAAGTTAAAAAAATTTTAAATAAGTATTTGACTTTATTAAAAAACAGTGATAGTATCATTTAATACCAAATTTCATATTTCATCCATATATGTCTGATAATATGGTTCAGACGTTTCTACTGGAAACCGTAAAATTCCAACTATGGGTAAATTCAGGACTAGTTTGCACTTTCTTTATTTTATAGTTAATTTAAATAATTACTAATATATATAAGAAAAGCTTTTGTTATTGGATTTACTCATCCAATAACAAAAGCTTTTTTTGACATAAGGAGGACTAGCTTTGAAGCTCGAAAAAATTTTTCAACTCAAAAAGAACAATACCGATGCCAAGACAGAAATCATAGCCGGTTTTACCACTTTTATTACTATGGCCTATGCTCTGTTGGTAATCCCTAATGTATTAAAATTTTCAGGGATGAATTCTGCTGGAGTCATAGGCGATGCTGCAGAATCTTTATCTATTCTAACAGATCCTGTGATCGCCTCCATATATACTGCTACCTGTTTGGTTTCGGCAATTGGAACTCTAATTATGGCCTTTCATGCTAATTTACCCTATGCCTTAGCTCCTGGAATTGGCCTCACTGCATTTTTTACATATAGTGTTTGTATGAATATGGGTTACACATGGCAACAAGGTTTGGCAGCGATTTTTATATCAGGAGTTTTGTTTATCTTAATTACCCTAACCTCCATCCGTGAAAAAATCATTAACTGTCTTCCTCAAAATATTAAACTTGCCATTACTGGTGGTATTGGACTTTTTATTGCACTCATTGGTCTCAAAAGCGGTGGAATCATTGTTTCCAACCCTTCCACTTTAGTATCCTTTGGAGATTTTACCGATAAAAATGTAATCTTAACCCTAATTGGTATTACAATTATGGGTATTTTAATGGCCAGAAATGTAAAAGGTTCTATGTTGATTGCCATTGTAATAACAACAATCATTGGAATTCCTTTGGGAATTACAAAAATCGAAGGAATTCAGTTATTTAGCAAGCCTTACTCTATGGCACCAACCTTCTTAAAATTTGATTTTCCAGGCTTACTTACACAAAATGGAACTGGTTTCTTAAGCGCTTTAGCCAGTATTATTATGGTTATCCTTACCTTTAGTATGGTAGATTTATTCGATACCATAGGAACCCTAGTTGGTACCGCACACAAAGCAAATATGATAGAACCTGACGGAAAGATAAAGAATATGAAAAAAGCATTAATTGCGGATTCTGTCTCAACATCTTTAAGTGCTATGTTTGGATCCACAACTACTTCTACTTATGTTGAATCCTCCGCTGGAATTGCTGCTGGTGGAAGAACAGGGCTTACCTCCATGGTGGTTGCAATTTTATTTATTGCTTCCTTATTCTTTGGAGGAATCGTTGGTGTCGTACCTGCTCAGGCTACAGCACCTGCCTTAGTTATCGTAGGAATCCTAATGATGGAATCTGTCAAAGAAATTGATTTTTCTGATTTTACAGAGGCTTTACCGGCATTCTTTACCATTGCTATTATGCCTTTTAGTTATAGCATTGCCAATGGAATTGCTGCGGGAATCATTTTCTATCCCATCATGAAAGTCTTTACCGGAAGGCAAAAGGAAGTACATCCAATTATCTATATTCTAGCCCTACTCTTTACTTTAAGATTTATATTCATTCCACAATAATTAATTTTAAAATCGATCCGTTCAAATGAGTTATGAACGGACCGATTTTTTCTTACTGTAATATTCTATTTTTAAACACTATTCGTGATTTAGCCTGTTTTTTCATCTCTTCCCTTTACCTTACAAATTAATTGGGTCATAGTCCCCATAGGGCAATAAACACACCAGGATCTGGGTTTAAATAATAACATGGTAATGATACCTAAAAGGGTTGATGTTAGCATTATACTATAAAACCCAAAAGCAAATTGCGTAATCCAAAAAGGTATATCTTTTACACGGTTTGCCCACTCCCAAGGAATTTTAAAGGTCCAGAAAAGCTTAACAACTTCCGATAAAGAACGAACATCTTTAAATACTAAGACCGTATTAAAAATCATTTGTATAAACATTACCATAAAGAAGGACAAAAACCCATATCGAAACCATTTTGACTTCATCCAAGTTGGCATTGGTTTATTTCTAGATAAATGAAATTTCTTTCCCAGTAGGGTAAATAATTGTCCCCTGCCGCAATACTGGTTACAATAGGCTTTACTCCCTTTGGTTACTGATATGATAAGGGGAATAAGAAAACATAGCATACCCAGCCATGCAAATAAAATATTAAACAAGCCCAAGAATAAATAAATAAGAGATACCATCCATAAAAAGTCATACCATTTTTTCATCCTGCACATACCTCCGCTGTCATCATAGTAATGATGGAAGCTGGGCACTCTTTTGCACATAAGCCACAGCCGATACATTTACTGGCATCCACTTGTGCAAACATTCCACGCCTTATGGTAATCGCCTTTCTGGGGCATACCTTGATACAAGCACCACAGGCAACGCAATCACTTTGGGATATTTCTGCTCGTCTTTTTGCCATTTTTCTAGTTCTCCTTGCAATCTCTATTTGACATAAGAATAGCAGATAAAATCCTTACCTTCTGTGATTTAGTTACATACATGGAGCTAGTTGTTGAATTTCTCTTTTAAGATATGGCAGGATAACGTTCTAACCAATTTTCATCCTCGTATTCCTCAATTTGCTGTATAATGCGATCCAAATAAGCATTTAGATACTCATTATCCTCTTCTTTTTGTGCAAACCAAACATTTCCCTGCCCAAATCCATAGGCAACCCCTTTTTGCTTTCTTGGAACATACCACCTAGCCCGATTGCTTCGTTCTCTTCGGGGAAGTAGGATACAATTTTCCGCCTTGGCAATGGCATTATACTCCTGGATATAAATCTCATCTCCCGATCGAAACTCCGCCTCCTGATAATAGCGATAGACCGTGGCATGCTTATACCAACCTACAATGGATGTAAATCCATGGGCAGGATGTTTTGCACAATAAATCACCAAAACATCTTCTACCATATCCTTGTCTTTATAGTCTTCACAACCTTCAATTTTTTCAATATGTAACTGGTTTTTTTTCCGATTTGATGCTTTTGTCTCAACAAAGCCTAAACAATACTCACCATCTTCAAAGGAACCATCCGAAAAATTCAGCATTACTTTTTCAAAATTATACTTTTCACATACATCCTTATTCTTACTTGCAGATGTTCCGCTTCCACTGCTAATGGGATCATCTACCCCGGGATAAATTCCTTTATAATAATTTAACCAAGCTATGTTACAAAAAATTAATTTCATCTGTACACCCCTTCTCTCCTATTACTCTGGTAACTATACTATTCAAAACAATTATAAAACTGTTATACCGTTAAATGAATCAAAGAAACATTCCATAGGAATGTTTTTATTAATTTAATATTTATTATACCATATTTTGACTTGTTCTCGCAAGCTTGCTTCGGGAAACAATAGCGTCTTGAAAATTGCAAGTTTAATTCCACTCCTTATTTATGCAATGTTTGTGTTAGATAAATTTCATGGGGTATTTTGTTCCCCATCTCTCTTTTAATGACTCCAGTTCTGCTAAAGCAATATATTCATTAGGAGCTTACCTCTTTTAACCATCGAAATTCCTGCCTTGTAAGAGGTTTTACTTCATCCTGACTACGAGGCCATTTAAAACTTCCGTTCTCTAATCTTCTATAAAAAAGAATAAATCCACCTTCTTCCCAAAGGAGTGCTTTAAGCTTATCCCGGCGTCTTCCGCAGAAAAGAATGAGACTTTTTGAAAAAGGATCTAGATGGAACTGTTCATGTACCTCTGCAGCTAGTCAATTTGAATGCGACACACTCTACATAAGTCGATAATTCCAAACTAATATTAGACTATTTTTCGCATAATGGGTTCCACCTGCATAGCAGGTGGTTTTATTGTATGGGATACAAAAAGGCTATCGAACAACATCTAATGTACGATAGCCCAACAAAACCCTAACAATTTCCCTTTCCATCAATGGAACAAGAGGAAGCCTCCCTCTGTATTTTAGCTTGATCAAACTCAATCCATTCAGATAAATCAAAGGTCTTTTTCCCATCCTCTAATACAAAGAAGGGAATTCCTATTTTCCCAGCATTTTTTATGGGAAGGAAAATTTCATCATGATCACGATAGTTTAAAAACTCTTTTAAAATCGTTGTGCTTTCTGTAATGTTTCTATAATCTAGTTCGATCTGGGATTGCTTTTCAATTAGATTCTTTGCCAGAACACAATCCGGGCAAATCTCAGATCCATACATAATAATCTTCATATGAAACCTCTCATTTTTTATTTTTTATTCTTTGGTGAAATTTTTCTGTACTAATTGCTTAAGCAACTGCTTTTATTACTGATTTGATTGCTATATTCATTGTCCTTAACAAAAGTTTGTATTGTCAGAAATTTTGCTCCTGCACTCCTTGTATTATAGTATACTGCATCTCATGTTACGAATCAATCCTACCCATCTATGATTCATCCAGATTTTTATCAATTACAATAGCCTCATCATAAACCTTTTGGGTAAAGATTCTTTGTGCATCCGTTAAAGATAAACATTTCATTCTTATATCTTCGATGTCGGTACCTACAAATCCTTTGTTCTTTAGAATATGAAGATAGCCAATTCCTTGTTCTAAAAAACCCAGCAACCTTGCACCAATACAATCCACAGCTATGGGATTTTTCCCACATAAAATTAATCCAGTATGCTTTGTTATCCCATTGGTTGGTCCTGTTGCAACCATAACAGGGTTGGCACTGACGATAGCCAAATTGATTTTGATTTTTTCTGCCATGGCAGCGATAAATCCATGAAGATCATCATGAATTCCAAGATTTTTCTTTGGTGCTCCATGTTCCTCGGTACTTGGCCATGCCATGGCCATATTTTTTATGCTGGCAGACATGGTAGCTTCTTCATGAATCTTCAATTGGGTAAAGGAAATATAATAGGTCATTTCTTGAATAATTTGATTTACTTTAATCTTATTGGACTTATGGTGATTTAGTTGCAACTCCATATAAGGCCCTTGATTAAAATCAAGAAATTCCACCTGCTCCTCCAATATCACCTTCTCAAAACCACAATCTTTCATAACTTGTGGTGTATTACCACCTCCCGATCCCGTAGCCACTATAATCCTTCTTGGGTTTCTTCTTTTTACCCACTGGATCAGGGTTCTTAAGGTCTCCGGACCTACTACGACCCCCTCGGCAGGATCCTTCTTTTGATTATTCACCCAATTGGGAGTCAATACAACTACATCCTCCTCAGTGATATCTTGGTCCGCCTGAATACATTTTAGACCATTTAAAACAGCCTGGGACTCATTCTCATGAAAAACAATTGCTACTTCCTTCTGATCATAATTCACTTGATTTTCCATTCTTTTCACCTCAGTACAATTGTTACCATCCCAATGATTTCTATCCATTCTCTATTAGGTAGAATGAAAAATACCAAAATTGTAAATCAAATCACACCATCCATTTACTAAAGCATATGATATTATGAAGTCATAAAGGAGTTACGAATTATGTATTATAATTATAATCATTATCCCTATCCTCCATATAACAACACAACACCAAAAAATATGTATCAGGAAAACTACTCTTATAACCCATATCCCTATTTCATCAATCCACCAATCAATAATATGCCATATTATCAGCACTTAGCCAGTGAGTTAACACCAAATAATAGAAGAATTGATTTACGGGATTATGGTCCAGAACCATTTGTAGTTGATATTGAAGATGCAACTGAACAAAATCGCAATTTCCGCACCAGTCTATGGACCGGAGAATATCTCCAACTAGTCTTAATGAGTATTGATGTTGGTGGGGATATCGGTTTGGAAATGCATCCCGATGTAGACCAATTTATTCGAATCGAACAAGGACAGGGAATGGTTCAAATGGGAGATACTCAAGATCTGCTAGATTTCGAAGAAACCGTTGCGGAAGATTATATTATTATAATACCTGCCGGGAAATGGCATAATCTAACCAATACCGGTAATAGACCACTCAAATTATACACCCTATATGCTCCACCTCAACATCCCCATGGAACCATCCATGAAACTCAGGAAGATTCCG
>DUNZ01000167.1 GCA_012839085.1 Clostridiales bacterium | reverse complement strand
TCTATCATTTGAATGGGCAAATGCTCAAAGGCCTTATCCTCAAGTTCCAGGATATGAAGGTATGGTTTATATTCATTCTGTGTATGTTCTAGATAAGAATATCCCCCGTTTCTAGTAAATACCAGATTCTCCACTTCCTCTATTTCAGCCAGGCGGTCTATATCCTTGGCAGTAACATCATGTATTACACCATGCCAATCCCCTTCTTCGACCATCATATAACTTACAACATAATTTTGTAAGCTAGATATAAAGGTGGTAACAGCAGTAAACATAGCGGTAGATAAAATCACGCCAATGATTGTAACTATGGTACGGGTTTTGTTTTTTTGTAATATCCGTAAGGTAACCTTATTCATGATGTTCATTGTCTAATCACCTCATCCTTTGCAATTTTACCGTCTTGAATGCTGATAATACGGTTTGCCTGGAGAGCAATTTTTTCATCATGAGTAATGATAATTAAGGTTTGTTTATACTTTTGATTATATAGTTTTAACAAGCTAATAATCTCTTCACTGTTTTTACTATCAAGGTTTCCTGTTGGTTCATCGGCTAGCACCAAGGCCGGATGATTAATGAGGGCTCTACCGATGGAAACCCTTTGTTGCTGTCCTCCCGATAGCTGATTCGGTAAATGCTCAACCCGATCACTTACCCCTAAGGTATCTAGCATTTCCTCCAAATATTTTTTATCTACTTTTCTACCATCCAAAAGGAGGGGGAGGGTTATGTTTTCTTCGACATTTAAAACGGGGACCAAATTATAAAATTGATAAACCAAGCCTATTTGTCTCCGCCGAAAGATGGCTAGACTAGATTCATCTAAGTCATAAACATCGGTTCCATCGATATATACTTTTCCAGAAGTCGGGGTATCGACTCCCCCTAGGATATGAAGCAGGGTGGACTTACCGGAACCAGAAGGTCCTATGACCGCAATAAATTCCCCTTTTTCTACAGTAAAGGAAACATGGTCCAATGCTGTAACTGCTGTATCGCCTTTTCCATAAATCTTTGTTAGGTTTTCAACCCTTAATATTTCCATAAAACCATCCTTTCTAACACTTACCAGTAGGATATGATCTTTCCATTCAAAGAAAACTCCCACTTAACTTTAAATCAATCGATCATCCATCGAATTATATTATATAGAACGAAAATGACGGTTCAATGACTTCAATCTTACACTTTTGTCACATAAGAAATCATTTTTTATATAAACGTACAGCAAAAGTGGTGCCTTTTCCTATTTCGCTATGGACCAAAATATCTCCATTCTGGCTGGTAATAATGCGATAGGCCATGGCCAGCCCTATCCCCACACTATCGGGAGAAGCATTTTTCCCTCGATAAAATCGGGTAAAAATATATGGCAAGTCTTCTTTTACTATTCCTGACCCATTGTCCATAATAAGAATTTCAGAATATAATGGATTCTCTCTCACTTGTATTGTAATAGTTCCTCCTGGGGAGGTATGTTCGATGCAATTTTTTATGATATTAAGGATAGCCTCACTGGTCCATTCGATATCGCATATTATGGGATGGTGATCTGACACAAGGGAATAGCTTATTTCCTTGATTTCCATAGAAATTAATAATGGATCTAGACTCTTTTTAATTAAATTGTCTGAAGGAATTTTCTCAGCCTTCATTGTTACGACACCGGCATCTAATTTTGATATTTTTAGTAAGGAAGATATCAGCCAATGGATACGATTCAGCTGGTTAGACATCATTGTGATGAATTCATTTCTTTTTTCCATAGAAAGATTCTCATCTCGGAGTAAATCCACCATAACCATCATAGAAGTCAGTGGTGTCTTTAACTGATGAGAAATATCAGCCATTTGATCCGTAAGCAATAATTTTTCTCGTTTTAAAAGATCATTATATTCGGTTAGCATCAGGGTCACTTTATAGATTTCGTTTTTTAGGATACTAAGTTCCCCTTCCCGGTTATCTCGAATGTCCATGGTAATATGACCTGCAACTATCCTTCTTAAATAATCGGATAGCTTTTCTATTGCTCGATTTCGTAAAGCCACATAGCCAAATATCATCATATAAAACAATACCACGGTTACTAATATAAGAAGCCCAGTTTCCATACCAATCATAAAACCAGCAATTGTTAGGAGTAAAGAAAGACTCAGGAAAGCAAGAGTCAGGATTCTAAAATCTTTATTTCGAAACATTTTCATACTTTATACCCCAATCCTCTTACTGTTTTTATAATGGAAGGTTTCTGAGGATCATCTTCAATTTTATCCCTTAATCGCTTAATATAAACCGTTAAGGTATTATCATTTACAAATTCACCAGAAACATCCCAAATACTCTCCAGTAACTGCTCTCTTGTAATTATGGTTCCCTCATGATTGATTAGGGTAAGAAATAGTTTATACTCCAAGGCAGTTAAAAATATTTCTTTTCCCTCTTTTGTCACCTTTCCCTCGGAAATATTCACGGAAAGATTTCCCATTTGTATGATGTGCTCTTCTTTTTTCTCTTTTCCTGCTCTTCGTAAGACACTGCGAATCCGAGATTGTAGCTCTAGCATGCGAAATGGTTTGGTAACATAATCATCTGCACCAATATCCAATCCCATCACAACGCTTCCCTCATCATCTCTGGCCGTAATGAAGATTACTGGTATATCTTTTTTCATTTTTATCATCCTACACAAATCAAATCCATTCCCATCCGGAAGGGATATATCTAGGAGCACGATGTCAAAATCATCAAAGGTGATCTTCTTCTTTGCCGAAGCAGCATCTTTACAGATTGTCACCTCATAATATTCCTTAGCCAAGGAATATTCCAGGCCAAAGGCAATTGCTTGGTCATCTTCTACTAATAACAACTTAACTTTTTTCTTATCTATATCAGAATTTGTAATCCTATAATCCATAATAATCACCCAAACTTATTTTTAATCAATTTCCCAAATAATAGCACAAGACCCTTTCCATAGTCAATGTACATTCACTTCTTGATTCGCATATGATATTATGACGAATTTGAAAGGAGTTGAAATTATGGCATTACGACCTTTTGTTGATGCTCTCCCTATACCAAAAGTATTAAAGCCAAAGTTACGTCACAAAGATTTCACCTATTACGAAGTAAGAATGCAGGAGTTTTTCCATCAGTTCCACAGGGATCTACCAGCAACCAAGGTATGGGGCTATGAAGCTCAAGTTCCCGGTCCTACCATTGAAGTAGAGCAGGGGGAAGAAACTCATATCCAATGGATGAACGAATTACCTGAAAATCATTTTCTTCCTATCGATAAATCCCTTCATGCTTGTCATGAGGGAATGCCAGAGGTTCGTACCGTTGTCCATTTGCATGGAGCCGAAGTAGACCCAGATAGTGACGGTTATCCGGATGCCTGGTATACCAACAATTATAAAAAATGTGGTCCCTGCTTTAAGCAAAAAATTTATAAATATGAAAACAATCAAAGACCTACCGCATTATGGTATCACGATCATGCCACCGGTATTACCCGTTTAAATGTTTATGCTGGTCTTGCTGGATTGTATTTTATCCGTAACGAGCAGGAAAAGGCGTTAAATCTACCTTCGGGAATTTATGAAATCCCCTTGGTAATACAAGATAAGACTTTTAATGAAGATGGTTCCCTATTCTACCCCGCTAATGTAGATAATCCGCCTCCAACCTATCCTGAGGTTTCTGTTGTTCCTGGATTTGCAGGGGATACCATAGTTGTAAACGGGAAAGCATGGCCATTTCTAGAAGTTGAACAAAGAAAATATAGATTCCGCATTTTAAACGCTTCCAATGAAAGATTTTATCGTATGTCTTTGGATTCTGGGCAACAAATGATTCAGATAGGATCCGATGGCGGTTTACTTCATAAACCAGTTCGACTCGATGAATTAATTCTTGGTCCAGCGGAACGGGCGGATGTTATTATAGATTTTTCCAATCAATCGGTTGGTGCTAGTATTATTTTAAATAATACTGCCAGAAATCCATTTGATTTTGGTGAAGAGGCAGACCCATTGACTACGGGATTGATTATAGAATTTAGGGTCAAAGAAGCTAGCAGCGAAGATACCAGCTCCATCCCTCAAACCCTAAGTGTTATCAAAAAATCAGAGGAATGTGATGCGAAGAAAACTAGGGATATTACCTTAGATGTTGGAACCGATATTTATAATCGCTTACTATTCATCCTCCCTACCAGAAAAGATGTATGTAGTGTTTTTTGATGTAACTTAATATATTTTCGTTAAGTTTTTACACCTATTATACATATTATATGGTTTTTCGGGAGCTTTTAATATCAATTTAATATCAATCCTCTTCATAAAAAAATTCATGTAACTCATTAATTATCCATT
>DUNZ01000021.1 GCA_012839085.1 Clostridiales bacterium | reverse complement strand
TTTGAGAACTGTGTTGCAGATGTTAATATCCCGGTAGGAGAGGTCTTTACTTCACCAGTATTGCAAGGAACCCATGGGATTTTGCATGTTCCCAAGGTTTACTTAAATGATTTGGAATATAGAGAATTAAGGCTAACCTTTGAAGATGGTAAAATTGTTGATTATACTTGCAAGAATTTTACCGAGGAAGCTAAAAATAAAAGCTTTATTAAAGAAAACTTACTTTATAATCATGAGTATTTGCCATTAGGGGAGTTTGCAATCGGAACCAATACAACCGCTTATATGATGGGTAAAAAATATGACATTGCACCTCGTTTACCTATTTTGATTGCAGAAAAGACAGGTCCTCATTTTGCCATCGGTGATACTTGCTATAAAATGGCCGAGGATATTAAGGTATATAACCCTGATGGAAAGGAAATTGTTGCTAGGGATAATGAAATTTCCATTCTAAGAAAAACAAAACCAGAGGAAGCTTATTTTAACTGCCACACAGATATCACACTACCCTATGATGAAATAGAAGAAATATCGGTTTATCATGAGAATGGTACAAAGGTTACTATTATTAAGGATGGAAGATTCGTACTGGAAGGAACCCAGGAATTGAATGAGGCTTTTGATATTTGATATCAAAAACCATCTTTGCATCATAGTGAATATAAAAGCACAATGGGAAATTAACCATTATAATCTTGTTAAAAACCTAGTGAAATTAAAACTTTTAATAAAAAATAATTGGAGGGTTCTATGCTAAAAATAAGTAATTTCTCTAAGAGTTATAAAGGGAATAAAAAGGCAGTCGATAATTTGAATTTGGAAATATCCAGTGGAGATATTTTTGGATTTATTGGTCATAATGGTGCGGGAAAGACAACCACAATCCGTGCTATTGCTGGAGTCCTGGATTTTGAAGAAGGTGATATTTTAATTGATGGGATATCGATTCGCAAAAATCCAGTTGCTTGTAAACAAAGGATGGCTTATATACCAGACAATCCAGATTTGTACGAGCATTTGACTGGAATAGGATTTCTTAATTTTATCGGGGATATCTTTGAAGTAAATCAATCCGACCGAGAAAGATTGATTAAAGAATATGCGGATGCCTTTGAATTAACCCAAAATCTTGGGGATCCGATAGCTTCCTATTCCCATGGAATGAAGCAAAAGTTAGCCATTATATCAGCCTTGATACATAAGCCAAAGCTTCTTATATTGGATGAGCCTTTTGTAGGATTGGATCCCAAAGCATCCCATACCTTAAAGAGTATGCTGAACAAGATGTGTCAGGAGGGAAGTGCAGTATTCTTCTCCACCCACGTTCTGGAAGTGGCTGAGAAACTTTGCAACAAAATAGCAATTATTAAAAATGGTAAATTGGTCACCAGCGGAAAAACAGAAGAAGTAAAGGGAAATCAAAGTCTTGAGGATTTATTCTTAGAATTGATTGAACAGTAAATAGAAAGGCTGGTGTGAGTTCATGAAAAAAGTATTGCGGTTAGTTAGCGTTCAGATCGGTGCCATGATTGGCGAATTTTTTTCCATCGGGGATGTAAGAAAAAGAAAGAGTAATCTCTTATATGGTGGAATTGGTTTGTTTGTAGTGGGCATGGCTGCCGTTTCCTTCTTTTATAGTTATATGCTGGGTCAAGGTTTGATGATCTATGATAGTATTGATATCTTACCTAGTCTTATGATGGCTATGACCAGCGTAATGATTCTGCTGACTACTATTTTTAAAATTAAAGGAACAATTTTTGGCTTTCGGGACTATGATATGGTTATGTCTCTTCCCGTAAGTACCGGAGGAATTGTTGCAAGTCGTATAATACTACTGTACTTACTAAACATGGTATTTGTTGTGATTGTAATTCTCCCCATGATGATAGCCTATGGAATCTTAGTGAATCCCAGTCCTATATTTTATATTATGGGCTTCTTAACCATGTTCTTTATTCCTATGGTACCAGTGGTTCTAGCATCGATTATTGGTACTTTGATCACATATCTTGCGTCACGGTTTCGCTATCGTAATTTTGTAACCATTGTATTATCCATATTCGCAATTTTTATGTTTATGGGAATTTCCTCTACTAGGGGAGGATCTACAGAGGAACTGGTGAATATGACCAAGGCATTATCTGATCAGGTCAATTCCATATATCCTTTGTCTAGTTTTTATACCAAGGCTGTTTGTGATGCAGATTTCCTTGCTCTATCTATTTTTCTAGGGATATCCCTCCTTAGCTTCTTATTATACTCTCTGATGATAGGAAAAGTTTTTAAAAAGATCAATTCCTCCCTTATGGCAGGAAGTTATCGAGTGAATTATCAGATGGGAGAGTTAAAGCAATCATCACCTTTGAAGGCATTATACAAAAAGGAATTGAAAAGATATTTTTCTTCTGCCCTTTATGTACTTAATACAGGTTTTGGTATCGTCCTATTGATTTTTCTTTCTATCGCTGCCTTTTTTGTGGATTTGAATACATTATTTGGTGACCCTTTGGCAACATTACAATTAAAACAGTTTGCTCCCATGATAGTTTCTTTTTGTATTGTAACCTGCTGTACCACCATGGCTTCCATATCCTTGGAGGGTAGGAATCTATGGATCTTAAAAGCCATGCCTGTCAGTGAAAAAACTATATTTCACTCTAAGATGGCTACGAATTTTACCATCATAGCCCCAGCCTTTTTGGCCGCAGTCTTAATTAGTATGACGGTCGGCTATGGTTTCATGCAAGGGTTGATTACGCTGATTGTTGCAATTCTCTGTGCCTTTTTTACGGCCGCCATAGGATTAATCTTGAATCTACGTTTTCCTAATTTGAATTGGACCAATGAAACTATGGTGATAAAACAGAGTGCGGCTTCTATCCTTTCCATATTTGCAGGTATGGTGGTGGTAGCAATTCAATTTGCTCTTCTTAACCGAATGAATTCGTTCATACTAGCTTATTTGCTATATATTATTTTCATGCTTGTTCTGGATTTCATACTGTATATGGTTTTGATGGCTTGGGGTAAAAAACAATTTCATAATTTGCAGGTTTAGAGCTTCTTATTAGGTTTCCTAATGAATAGCATAAGAAATAATTCGGCAAATAAAGGGGACAAACTATGGTTAATATGCTAAAATGTGTGCAATAAGTCTCGAGTTAGCAGGAGGAATTAGAATGGATTATAAAAATGCAGGAGTAGATATCGAAGCAGGTTATAAGGCTGTGAGTTTAATGAAGGAACATATTAAAGGAACCATGAGACCGGAAGTACTAACAGGCATTGGTGGATTTTCTGGTGCATTTTCCCTTGAAGCTTTTAAGGGTATGGAACAGCCTACCCTGGTATCAGGAACGGATGGAGTAGGAACTAAGTTAAAGATAGCCTTTATACTGGATAAACACGATACGGTTGGTATTGATTGTGTTGCTATGTGTGTAAACGATATTGCTTGTGCAGGGGCAGAACCTCTATTTTTCCTGGACTATATTGCCTGTGGTAAGAATGAGCCGGAGAAAATTGCATCAATTGTAAAAGGAGTCGCAGAGGGCTGCAAGCAGGCTGGAGCTGCTTTAATCGGTGGAGAGACTGCTGAGATGCCTGGTTTTTACCCTGTTGATGAATACGATCTGGCAGGTTTTGCTGTTGGAATTGTAGATCAAAAAGAGATGATTACTGGTAATAGCATTCAAGCCGGTGACACTATCATTGGTATCGCATCCTCAGGTATTCATAGTAATGGTTATTCCCTAGTTCGAAAGGTATTCTCAATGGAAAGAGAGGCTCTTTCAACTTATTACGAGGTATTAGGTAATACCCTAGGAGAAACTTTACTGACCCCGACCAAAATTTACGTAAAAGCCTTGAAAGAATTAAAGTTAGGTAAAGTTACTGTGAAGGGTTGCAGCCATATTACTGGTGGTGGATTTTATGAGAATATTCCAAGAATGCTCCCAGAGGGCATCCATGGCTTTATTAATAAAAATAGTTACCAAGTACCTCCGATATTCCAAATGCTATCTAAGGATGGAAATATCGAAGAAGAGGTAATGTATAACACTTACAATATGGGTATTGGAATGGCGATTGTTGTGGATCCGACACAAGCGGATCAGGCGGTAAAACGAATTGAGGCAGCTGGTGAAAAAGCCTTTGTTATTGGTGAGACAAAGAAGGGATTGAAGGGAGTTAGTCTATGCTAAGAATCGCTGTCATTGTATCCGGTGGAGGGACGAATCTTCAAGCTTTAATTGATCGGATGGAGCGAAAAGAACTTGGTGATGTAAATATTGAGGTGGTCATCAGTAATCGTAAAGATGCCTATGCTCTGGAACGAGCGAAGAAACATGGAATTGCCACAGCTACCATTATTAAAAAAGATTATGCTAATCAGCAAGAATTTGAAGAGGCATTTATGGCCATTTTAGAGCAATATAAGGTTAATTTTATCGTTCTAGCAGGATGTCTCATGATGATTCCCGAAAGCATTGTAAATCGTTATGAAAACCGAATTATTAATATTCATCCTTCCCTTATTCCATCATTTTGTGGAGATGGTTATTATGGGCTAAAAGTTCATGAAGCTGCACTGAAGCGGGGAGTTAAAATCACTGGAGCTACCGTACATTTTGTTGATGCGGGTTGTGACACGGGTCCAATTATTTTACAGAAGGCAGTTCCGGTATACCAAGAGGATACCCCGGAAATTTTGCAAAAAAGAGTAATGGAGCAGGCAGAGTGGGAGATTTTACCCAAGGCGGTTCGCATGATAGCAGATGGATTGGTAAAAGTAGAAAATGAAAAAGTACGAATTTTAAAATAGATGAGCTGCAGATACTTGATTAGCAAAAGATATGTGCAAATTTGGAGGTAAAGATGAAGGTTTTAGTAATTGGCAGCGGGGGCAGAGAGCATGCCATAGTTAAGAAGATTGCCCTAAGCCCCAAGGTAGATAAGATTTTTTCTGCACCAGGAAATGCAGGAATTGCAAAGGATGCAGTTTGCCTAGATATTGCCGTAAATGATTTTGAACAACTAGCTGATTTTGCAGTAAAAGAAGAAATTGACTTGACCATAGTAGGACCGGATGATCCATTGGTGGCTGGTATTGTCGATGTATTCGAGAGCCGGGGTCTTCGAGTCTTTGGACCAAAAAAAAATGCCGCAATCATTGAAGGATCCAAGGTATTTTCCAAAGAGTTAATGAAAAAATACAATATACCTACGGCGCAGTATCAAACCTTTGATGATCCTAAGGAAGCAGTGAATTATTTGAAAACCTGCAAATATCCTATTGTTTTAAAGGCAGATGGGCTAGCCCTTGGTAAAGGTGTCCTTATCTGTAATGACTTCAATGAAGCAGCAGAAGGTGTAAGAAGCATTATGGAGGATCGAAAATTTGGTGCAGCCGGTAATCGCCTGGTAATCGAGGAGTATATGACAGGTAGAGAGGTCTCGGTTTTAGCTTTCTGTGATGGTTCTCATATCAAGCCTATGACCAGCGCCCAGGATCATAAACGAGCCAAAGATGGAGATCAGGGATTAAATACGGGAGGCATGGGCACCTTTTCACCAAGTCCTTTTTATTCCAAAGAAATTGATGAATTTTGCAGGAAAAATATTTATCAGCCTACCATAGATGCTATGAAAGCAGAAGGTAGGGATTTTGTTGGAATATTATTTGTTGGTCTTATGCTTACGGAAGAAGGCCCCAAGGTCTTGGAGTACAATGCCCGCTTTGGAGATCCGGAAGCTCAGGTTGTATTACCCCGATTGAAGAATGATTTGGTTGAGCTATGTGAGGCTTGTATAGACGGAAGGCTGAATGATGTGGAACTAGAATTTGAAGAGAATGCAGCGGTATGCGTTATATTAGCTTCTGAGGGCTATCCAGAACATTATGAGAAAGGCTTTCCCATTACTGGGCTAGAAAAGTTCGATAATCAAAAAGACTATTTTCTTTATCATGCAGGAACTAAGCTTCAAGGCCCTGATATTGTAACCAACGGGGGACGTGTTCTTGGTGTTACAGCAATCGGTAAGGACTTAAGGGAAGCAAGAAGTCGTGCCTATGAAGCTTGTGATTGGGTTTGTTTCCCTGGTAAGTATTATCGAAAGGATATTGGAAAGGCGATTAGTGATCTCTAACATAAATATCCGTTTCATACATTCTTATGTAAAAAAAACAGTATATGCCACAGAAGTGCCATAGTTATTTCGTAGATTTATAGCAATAATTGAAGGATTTTATCCCAGAATAGGGAAAAAGAGAAAGTAAGAAATCCTCAATTGTTGCTTTGTTTTTTTGAGTAAATGAAAGGGGTATTTGATGAGAAGGAAGTTTTACAAGAGATGGCTGATATACCTACTTTGTTTCGGAATGCTTCTTCCTAATGGATTTCATTATAAAGTCAATTATGTATCCGCTGCACAGACCGGTACGGTTAAGGCAACTACGCTAAATGTTCGGTCACAACCGTCCATAACAGCAGAGAAGGTGCAGCTGAATGGAATGAATGTATTTCTTAGAAATGGCGAGAAAGTTGAGATTCTTGAGGAAGAGGGTGACTGGTTGTATGTTTCCTTTCATTTTAATGGAAAGCCAGTGAAAGGATATGTCCATGGAGACTATGTGTCGGTAGCAGCTACACCGACTCCCACTCCGACCCCAACTCCCAAACCTACACCAAAGCCGACTCCAATTCCTAGCCAAGCACCGAGTCAAAATCAAGATGGTCAGATTAGCAAAGAGTTGGAAATTGCTGCCCTGGTAACAGCTCAGTCCCTCAATGTTCGTAGTGGACCGGGAGTAACATATGAAAAGGTAGGATCTCTTCTGAAAGGAAATAGTGTAACCATTATTCATGAGACAATGGATGGAGAAACAAAATGGTACGGAATTACTTATAAGGAAGGGAAAAATACAAAGACAGGTTATGTTTCAAGTTTATACATAAAATTAGATTTTAAAAAAAATAAAAGTGTTAAAGCAACTGCTGCTATAAATAATTTAAAGTTGAGATCTTCTGCATCATCAAAAGCAGCTTACACGAAATATAAAAGTGGAAAAATCATTTATCTAAAGAAAGGCAAAAACCTTTCTATTATAGATGAGACCACAATAGGTAGCAATAAGTGGTTTAAAGTATCGGTTTCGATTGACAGTGTTAAATATGTGGGATATGTTTTAGGGAATCAAATCAACTTCCGGGTGGAGAGTTCGGAGTCAGCATCAACACCGAAGCCAACAGCAACCCCGACCCCAAGCCCAACACCGAAGCCAACAGCAACCCCCACCCCAAGCCCAACACCGAAACCGTCAGCAACACCGACCCCAAGCCCAAGTCCGGAGCCGACAGCAACACCGACTCCAAGCCCAACTCCGGAGCCGACCCCAACCCCAACCCCAACCTTGGCGCCGACAGCAACACCGACCCCAACTCCACCGCCAGTTCTGCTGGAGGTGGCCAATATAGAAACTCAATATGTTACAAGCCCGATGACCGGTTACGTGTGTAATACTGTGTATTTGAACCTGATAGAAAATGTCTTGGTTTCTCAAAACTTATTATACGATAATAATAGGAAGCCGGTTGTAGTTCCCAATGGACAAGAGGTAACGGTAATACAGACGGTAACTGTAAATGGTTCTCCTTGGTATAAGATTAGCTTGGATAATGGTTATATAGGATTTGTAAGAACGGAATATATCTATATTACCGATGAACCACCACAAATACAGCCGAATCCAACGATTCCTATTGTTACGGGAACCCCAACCCCAACACCTTCGCCAACACCTTCACCATCACCGACACCTCCCCCAATCTTTGGGGATGATGAGGATATTGACTTTGAATTAAAGTTGGCCTTGGAGAACTTCCCGGAAAGTTATAAACCCTACTTACGGGAGTTACATGCAAAATATCCCAATTGGGAGTTTAAGGCTTATCATACCAATTTGGATTGGACTACTGTAATTGATAATGAAAGTGTGCCGGGTAGAAATACCATACCAACAAGTAAAAGTATTGAATGGAAGTCCCTGGCTGCGAAAGCCTATGACTGGAGCAAAGATACCTTTATTGTATATGATGGTAGTACCTGGGTAACTGCATCAAGGGCAGCCATTGAATATTACATGGATCCAAGAAATTTCCTTGATGATACCGGCATTTTCCAATTTGAATTATTAAAATATCAAAGTTCTTATCAAAATCTAGCTGGAGTGGAAAATATATTATTAGGAACTGCCTTATACAATAAATCCTATTCCTTCCTAGATGATAATGGAGTAAAAAATACATATACATATGGCGAGACTTTTATAAAGGCTGCAGAATATTCCGGAGTCAGTCCCTATCATCTGGCTTCCCGAGTGAAACAGGAAGTAGTCACAGCTACGGGTCTTAGTGGAAGTGTTAGCGGAAACTATTCCTATAAGGGAGTTAGTTATGCAGGATATTATAATTTCTATAATATCGGTGCCAATGATAGTGCTGGCGGTGGTGCCATTGCAAATGGTCTTAAGTATGCTAAAAATGGTACAAACAATGCCAAAACCAATGCACTTTATCTAATTCCTTGGACCAATCCATATCGCTCTATTGTTGGAGGAGCATATTTCCTAGGTAGTAGTTATATATTAAGAGGACAGGATACTGTGTATTTACAAAAGTTTAATGTAACCCCAGTATCAACTTATTACCATCAATATATGACCAATGTAGAGGCACCCTATGCGGAAGCAAAAAAGATTGCCAATGCATATAAGAGTATGTCTGCTACACCAATTGTATTTTCCATACCGGTATATATGAACATGCCGGATCAACCTGCACCGAGACCAACGACCCAATTTAATCCAAACAACCGGATGAAGAGTCTGAAAATTTACGATGCTAAGGGTAAGGAATTAACATTTACACCTAGCTTTAGTCAGACAGAAAAGAATTATTACTTATTTGTTAATAATGCTATTGACCTGGTTGAAGTTAAGGCAACAGCGGTAAGTAAAAAAGCTACCGTTGGCATGGAAGGGTTTGTCTATCTTGATGTGGGTATTAATGAGATTGTAATACCAATCATTGCTGAAAATGGTGATATTGCAGAATACATCGTGAATATTGTAAGAGAAGAATAGGCTTCGCAACTTTGAGGAGAAGCTAGATCATTACTTAGAGTTAAATCCGGCTGTGGGTTGCATACCTACAGTCGGATTTCGCATTATTATAAATTTATAATTGGAGGAAAACTCATGAAGACTAGAATATCAAGAAACATAGGATTGTTTTTGATCTTATTCATTGTAGGACTTTTCATAAATACCAAGCCTTGTCTGGCTGCTAGCACTGAAATTAAAATTAATACGGATAAAAATGAAGTAACCGTAGGAGATGAGATCATTGTATATTTTAACTTGAGTTCCGATTCTCAGATCGGTGATTTTGAGGCATATTTAAATTATGATGATGAAATATTAGAGTATAAAGAAGGACCTTCTTTTATTTCAGGTGGAATTGGACTACTTAAAATTACAGATAGCAATGTGATGGAAGGTTCCGATACAAGAAAATACGCAATAAAGTTTCAAACCTTAAAAAGTGGCTCAGCTGAAATCTCCTTTCAAGATCCAGTTATGGTCTTTGACTTTGATACAGGCATGGAGATGAGTGTATCTCATAATGTATTGAATATTGAGGTGAAATCAGCCAAGACGGCATCGGATAACGCCTTCTTAAAATCCCTAAAAATTAGTCCTGCCCAATTAGAACCGGAATTTCAGAAGGAGACTTATCAATATAGCACCAGCGTTTCTTATGAAACTGAAAAATTAATTATAAGTGCAATTCCTGAAGATGAAAAAGCAAGAGTTTCTATTTCTGGTAATGATTTTCTAAAAGAAGGAGAAAATAAAATCAGTATTACAGTATTAGCTGAATCAGGAGTTAACATAGAATATACTATAGATGTAATTCGAGAAGCTAAAAAGGAAGAGCATACAGAAACGGATGAGAAGCCTATTGAAGAAATAAAGAGTTTCTTTGAAGTGGTAAAAGAGGGGAATAATATATATGCCATCTATAGCGGTAA
>DUNZ01000166.1 GCA_012839085.1 Clostridiales bacterium | reverse complement strand
AGCGGGAGTCCAAGACGACACCTTGAGCCTCCCTCCGATCATTACTGTTCCAGTTATTAAGTTTACCATTACAAACTTGGGCAATATTCTCTAAAGTTAGATTTGTCAATTTCAAGACCTCCGAAAAATAGTGATCAATTGTTATCTTTTATTCCTTGATCGAAAGTAATTCGTATTTTATATTCTATTCCTCATATTTCTTTAAGGATATTTCAATAATTTTTTCACATAAAGAATCAAAGTCTATACCGATGGCCTTGGCTTCCTGTGGTAAAAGAGAAGTTGGGGTCATACCGGGTAGGGTATTGGCTTCCAGGCAGTAGAGTTCATTCTTATGGTTTAAAAGGAAATCCATACGGGCATAGGTTTTGATCCGTAATGCATGGTAGACATCCACTGCGATTTTTTGCATCTGTATAGAAATTTCATCATCAAGAACTGCAGGACAGGTTTCAATGGCATTTCCTGCTTGATATTTGTTTTTGTAATCATAAAAACCGACTAAGGGAGCAATCTCAATCACAGGTAAGGCTTTACCATCAATCACACCAACAGAAAACTCCCTGCCTTTGATATATTGCTCGATAATGGCTTCTTTTCCATATAGAAAAGCATGATTGAGAGCATCTTCCATCTGGGCTTTGCTTTCTACTATGGTAACACCTACACTGGAGCCCCCATTGTTTACCTTAACTACGCAAGGGTATAGATCCCAAGTAAAGTCTTCTCCTTTTTTTACATGTATTCCTTTGGGAGTTGGTATCTTATAATAATGAAAGAGTTCTTTTGAAACTGCTTTATCCATAGCCAGGCTACTACTAGCATAATCGGTTCCGGTATACTTGATTCCCATTAAATCAAAAGTAGCTTGAATTTTGCCGTCTTCCCCATTTTCTCCATGAAGAGCGATAAATACAATATCGGATTTGCTGCAAATTTCAATAACACCAGGACCAAAGAAATTATTGGGATTGTTTTTTCTTAAAGCCTTTATTTGCTCCAGGGTTGGATTGATTTCTCCAATGACGCCAATTTGCTCTGACCAGTCCTTTTCCAATTCAAAAACAGGATCTATTTCACCTTCATAACCCAAATAAACATCAAGCAAAACCACCTGATGTCCTTTTCTTTTCAAGGCCTTATATATCATTTTACCTGTGGATAAAGAGACCTCCCTTTCAGGACTGGTTCCCCCTGCCAATACAACTATTTTCATATATGATCCTCACTTTCAATGACTCTATATTATTGTATTATGGTTTACTGGTTTCGTTTCCAGAATTTTCATTTTGTTTGCGGTTTTGTTGCAATCAACTAGATTATATTATAGCTTTGTTCCAATAAAGTGTCTATCATTTTATTCGAAACACAGCCATATGTTTTGGAAATAATTTAATATTGCTCGATATTTATTCCTGCGTTATGATTGATTTTGATAAAAATCAAATTGATAACTATTATCAATTAATATTAAATGTTGGTAGTGTAAAGTGAACTATGAAAACCCTGAGTCAAAAAATTGGCTCTTTTAGAACCTTGAAAATTGCAAAATATAGTTTACTGGAAGCTGACGCCACCCTTGACAGCATGACAAAGCAATGCTCT
>DUNZ01000165.1 GCA_012839085.1 Clostridiales bacterium | reverse complement strand
ATTTAAATTCTAGCAATTTAATATCAATCAATCTGATTTCTACTGATTTTATATTTACGGATTTAATTTCTAATAATTTAAATTTATTATTTATCAATCTAATTTCTACAAACTTTATATTTACTAATGTAAATTCTAATAATTTAAATTCTACCAATTTAATATTAACTAATTTAATTTCAAATCATTTTACATTTACTAATCTAATTTCTGCTAGTTTTATATCTACTAATTTAAATTCTACTTTTTGTATTTACTAACTAATTTCTACCAGCTTTATATTTGCCAATTTAATTTCTACCAACTTTATATTTGATAATTTAATTTCTAATAATTTTATATTCACTAACTCGTATCTACTAATCTAAATTTACTAATCTTTAGAAGCTTTACACTAGAATTTTTCTATTAACAAATCAGACCAATAATAAATGAGGTGATATAATCATGAGTGGAATAGCTGGTTTTTGTAATCTTCATACGGATATGACCAAGGAAAGTAATTACTGGCGTAGAGTATTACACTATATGAGAATGACTTTGATTAATCGCAGCCCCGAAGATGTTGGTGAAACATTACATCCACACATCGCAATGGCACATACTCGCTTATCCATCATTGGCTCAAATCACGGGCACCAGCCCATGACTAGATATAGATATGGAAATTCCTATACCCTAGTATATAATGGAGAATTATATAATAAGAAAGAATTACGGGATAACCTGTCCCGAATGGGTTATCTCTTCAAGACACAAACGGATACGGAAGTAATTTTAGTCGGTTTAATGGAATTTGGTATAGACTTTATTAAAGAAATAAATGGTGTATTCTCCATTGCCTTTTGGGATGATAACGAAAAGTCCTTTTATCTCATTCGTGATCGTATGGGAGTAAAACCTTTATTCTATACCATGTGGAAGGATACATTTGTGTTCTCCTCCGAAATTAAGGCTTTATTTGAGTTTCCAGGAATTACCCCTAGAATTGACTCCAATGGATTATGTGAAATCTTTGGCCTAGGTCCTGCAAAAACCTATGGAAATGGTGTCTTTAAAGATATTTACGAGGTACGCCCCGGTCATTTTATCCGCTATAATATGGAGGGTTTCCAGGAAGTAGAATACTGGAAGCTGGTTAGTAAACCTCATGAAGACTCTTATCAACAAACGGTAGAAAAGACTGCATATCTAATCCATGATGCCGTAAAACGTCAAATGATCTCCGATGATCCAATTTGCACCTTCCTTTCAGGAGGATTGGATTCCAGTATTATTTCCTCCATATGTACCAAGGAATTGGGCAAGGAAAACAAGCAGCTAACTACCTACTCTTTTGATTTTGCAGAAAACGATAAACATTTTCAGTCAAATTCCTTCCAACCTTCACAAGATCGTCCTTTTGTAGAGATCATGGTGAAGTATCTCAATAGCAATCATACCCATTTGGAATGCGACAATATAAACCTAGCCAATCATTTGTACCAGGCCGTTGATGCTAGAGACTTACCCAACATGGCTGATGTAGAATCCTCCCTCCTATACTTTTGTAGGTTAGTATCCCAAAAGAACCGCATTGCTTTAACTGGAGAATGTGCAGACGAGATATTTGGTGGCTATCCATGGTTCCACAAAGCGGAATTGATGTCAGCCAATACCTTCCCATGGTCAAAGAATATGGAAACTCGAAAACTTTTATTATCCGATGATTTACTCTCAACAATCGATTTGGATAGCTATGTACAGGCAGCTTATAATAAATCCCTGGCGGAAACACCTCGCCTGGAAGATGAGACTAGGGAAGAAACTCGCCGTAGAGAAATCGCTTATCTCAATCTAAAATGGTTTATGATTACCTTATTGGATCGCATGGATCGAACCAGTATGTATTCCGGCCTAGTAGCTAGGGTACCATTTGCTGATCATCGCATTGTAGAATATATTTGGAATGTTCCTTGGGAAATGAAATGTCCTGACGGTGTGGCAAAAGGACTCCTTCGAGATGCGGCCAAGGATCTCTTACCAAACGAAATCCTCTACCGCAAAAAAAGTCCTTATCCTAAAACTTATCACCCAGAATATGAACATCTCTTAGCAAAGCTCCTACTAGAAGCCCTCTCCAACCCCAATGCTCCCCTTCGGCCTCTGGTAGATATGAAAAAAATCATAAAATTTATCTCCTCCCCATCCGATTATGGCAAACCCTGGTACGGACAACTAATGGCTGGTCCCCAACTAATCGCCTACCTCTTGCAAGTAAACTATTGGTT
>DUNZ01000164.1 GCA_012839085.1 Clostridiales bacterium | reverse complement strand
ATCTAAAAAGACAAGAAAAAAGTGAAAAAATGTATTTTCTGATTGCAAGTATATATTTTATTCAATATAATATCCTTAATAGAGAGATGGGATTATTTTCTATTAAAGTAAAAGCGAAGGGAGTAGAACTATGAAGTATCAAATAATTGGGGAACCACTTCCAGTGGTTACTTGTCAGCTAGAGGCAGGGGAAGCAATGATTACAGAGAGGGGCTCCATGAGTTGGATGAGTCCCAATATGAAGATGGAGACCATTACCAATGGTGGGATTGGTAAGGCATTTGGAAGGATGTTTTCCGGAGATTCATTTTTCCAAAATCGCTATACAGCCATGGGTGGCGAAGGCATGATTGCTTTTGCATCCAGCTTTCCAGGTTCCATCCGAGCCTTTGAAATCGCTCCTGGGAATAATATGATTGTTCAGAAATCGGCATTTTTAGCATCAGAAGCAGGAGTGGAACTGTCCATACATTTTCAGAAGAAACTTGGAGCAGGATTGTTTGGTGGTGAAGGCTTTATCATGCAGAAACTTTCCGGTCGGGGCATTGCATTTATAGAAATCGATGGTTATGCCATGGAATATGAATTGCAGCCTGGACAGTCGATTGTTGTTGATACGGGATATCTGGCTGCTATGACCGAAACATGTCGAATGGAGATCCAGTCAGTACCTGGTGTAAAAAATATGCTATTTGGTGGCGAAGGTATCTTCAATACGGTTATTACCGGTCCAGGAAAGGTTATACTGCAGACCATGCCGGTTAGTGCTGTTGCATCTATGATTCGTCCATTTATTCCTAGTGCGAAATAAAAGTAGTGCTAAATCATTGGAAAAAAGCGCAGAATAATAAAAGACGCTCCCTTTTAGGTACAAGTTTTACCTTGTCAAATCTAGAAGGGAGCCTATCTATTTTTCGGATACTTTTAATATCACTTGAAATTATATTAAACCAAAATGTTTCAGAGCGTGGTAAACACCATCTTCATCCACATCCTTTGTTACAAAGGATACCATTTCTTTAACTTCGGTCTTAGCATTTCCCATAGCGATACTATGTTTTACGCTGTGAAGCATGGTCAAATCATTGGTACTATCACCTAGGGCATAGGTATTTTCTTTCGGTATTCCATAATAGTTTAGCAAATACTGTATACCGGTTCCTTTGGAATGTCCAATGGGAACAATCTCAAAAAAATGTTCACTTCTCTGAATAAACTGGAAAGTGTTTTTGTATTTTTCGTAAAAGCTAGTAAAATCACTTTCGGAATCGATCCAAATACAAAATTTGTCGATAGAAATCTGATCATCATCCCAAGTGCTAACCTTAAAATTACTTTTCGTATGCTCTTTAAAGAGCTTTTTAACAACGGGATGACGCATATCAGTATCGTAATATACAGAAGTCTGACCTTCAAGGAGGCCATCGATTTTGTACTTACGTAAATCTTCGATTAAAAGTTTGGTAATTCCGCTTGGAATGGTTTCTTGGAGCAATACCTGATCTCCAACTAAAATATAAGTACCACAGCCACAGACATAACCATCAAAAGCAAGATCAAACATATCAAAGTCAAGTTCCGCTAAGGTTCTTCCGGTATTAATAAATACTAGATGTCCATTGGCTTGTGCTTGTGAAATTGCTGCTTTCGTACTCTCTGAGATTTCTAAGGTTCTATGACTTAAAATGGTTCCATCAATATCAAAAAATATTATGTTCTTACTCATGGGTTCACCTTGTCCTTGTTGTAAATGTAAATTTATATCAACGTAAAATGATCGAAATATAATAATTTATCGAAAGTCATTAACTTATCAAAGTGAAATTATTGATCAAATAAATTATTAATATAACATTTTCGATTTAAAACTTTTAAAATTTTTTAAAACTTTCTGATTTTTGCACTACATTTCACTATTTTATCACATGGTTACAAAAAGTAAAGTAAAAAATCTAGAAGAGGATTGGATTGTAATAGGTTTGTAGAATTACCTACTATGACAACGGTAACCGTGAGAGTGTTATTTACCAGGATGGAACCAAAGAAGAATACACCTATTATGAGAATAACTGGCTCAAATCCTTAGTTAATAAGAGAGCGGATGGTAGCATCATGGACACCTATGGTTATACCTACGATGCAGCCGGAAATCAGTTAACGAAGTATGAAGTAATTAACGGTTTGGAAAAGGGATTAACAAGCTACACTTACGACGCTTTAAATCGCCTGGAAACTGTTACGGAACCCAGTGGAAGGATTGCAAAATACACCTATGATCAGGCAGGAAATCGTAAGACGGAAACAATCATAACATCGGATGATACAACCGTTAATACTTACAGCTATAATGACCAAAATCGGTTGACAGACATTACCACTAAGGTTAATAATGTAGTTACAGAAAAAATCAATTTTACCTATGACAATAACGGGAATCAGTTGACCACGGTAGTAGAAACCCATGTAGACGGAAGACTGACGGAGAGTAAAACAACTTCTACCAATATTTATGACGAGCGAAATCAACTAATTACGAGTATTACGGAAGATGGAACCCAGATCCATAATAACTATAACGGAGAAGGTTATCGTACTGTTAAAGAGGTAAATGGAGAAGTGACCTATTATCTCTATGAAGCAGATAAGGTGATCCTAGAAGTAGATGCGGACGGAAACCAGATCGCAAGAAATGTCTACGGAACGAATCTCTTAATGAGATCGACCCAAGGTGAGACCTATTACTATCTCTACAATGGACATGGAGATGTGACGGCTCTTATAACAGCAGATGGAACAATTGCTGCGACCTATTATTACGATGCCTTTGGAAACATTCTAGAAAGCACAGGAGAAGCCAACAACAACATCCTATATTCCGGCTATCAGTATGATAAAGAGACCGGCCTATACTATCTCAATGCCAGAATGTATGATCCTAAGATGGCGAGATTCTTGCAGGAGGATACCTATACTGGAGATTCAAATGATCCTTTGAGCTTGAATTTGTATACGTATTGCCATAATAATCCGATTATCTATTGGGATCCGACAGGGCATGAACTATGGAAGCTTAGCACACTTCTTAAAGAAGCAGGTGGATATTCGGAGGTAAGTAAAGATAAAAAGACAATTAAAGTCGTTGCTAATGGAAGATGTCGTATTTATAAAGCAAATGAATTATTTAAATATGAGGATGAGTATATTATCGACGACAAATTGTTTATGCAAGATTTTAAATATAAGATGCACTGGTACCAATTTGGTAGGAAAAAACTCAAATTAAATTCAAGTAAGAATGATATAAGAAAGATTACAAAATTATATACAAAATATGAGCTTGAATTAATAGATAGTATCTTTGAGGAAAATTTATTCCCATACCAGTATCAATATATGTCCTCCTTTGTATCCCAATATGGAGAATTAGGATTAAAGTATGCATTCCATAATGTTGGGAAATTGCAACAATATTTTGAAAATGAAGATAGTAAATATACAAATCGAGATGCTTATAGTTTTGGATTAATAAATGACAATCAATTAGTTTACCTTTATGCGCAATATAAATCAAATGTTCATATAAATCTCACATATGAAGCAGCATTGTTTTGGCAAATGAGTAGTAATAAGAGTATAGATAATTCCATGTATCAATTTGCT
>DUNZ01000163.1 GCA_012839085.1 Clostridiales bacterium | reverse complement strand
TTAATTTAAACAGGAGGAAATGAAAAATGGATTTCAACAAGATTAAAGAGTTAGTAGCAGAGCAATTAGGAGTAGAGGTAAAGGATTTAACCAATGAGACTTCCTTAAAGGATGATTTACATGCAGATTCTTTGGACTTATTCCAGATCATTATGTCCTTGGAAGAAGAATTTGATTTGGAAATACCAACGGAGGATACAGAAAACATCAAGACCATTGGTGATATCGAAAATTATCTTAAGAGCAGACAATAAGCAGTGGAATTATAGATTGGGAGGATGAGTCCTATGGATTCACGAATATGTGATCTTTTAAATATTCAGTTTCCTATTCTTCAGGGAGCAATGGCAAGAATCTCCGATGCCTCTTTAGCTGCTGCTGTTTCAGCAGCTGGGGGACTGGGAATTATAGCAGGGGGTACCGCACCAGTAGAAGTGATAAGAGCAGAGGTTAAAAAAGCGAAGGAACTTACAGACAAACCCTTTGGTGTGAATATTATGTTGCTTTCTGAACATGCAGAGGAAATAGCAAAGATGGTATGTGAGGAAGGGGTTAAGGTTGTTACCACCGGTGCCGGTTCTCCTGGTAAGTACATGAAAATGTGGAAGGAGCATGGCATCAAAGTAATCCCTGTGGTTCCCTCAGTGGCCATAGCCAAGAGGATGGAACGCAGTGGCGCAGATGCAGTGATTGCAGAAGGTACAGAGGCAGGTGGCCATGTGGGAGAGCTAACAACATTTGCATTGGTTCCTCAGGTTGTAGATGCTGTGGAAATACCAGTGATTGCTGCTGGTGGTATCGCTGACGGAAGGGGTATGGCAGCGGCTTTGATGCTGGGGGCAGAGGGAGTACAGCTGGGAACCAGATTTTTATCTGCTTACGAATGTAATATCCACCCCAATTACAAAGAGAAAATTTTAAATGCAAAGGATATTGATACGGTAGTGACAGGAAGAAGCACAGGCCATCCAGTTCGAATTTTAAAAAATAAATTAAGTAGAAAATTTATCGAATTGGAGGCCTCAGGAGCGCCTAGGGAAGAAATTGAAGCTTTAGGAGTAGGAGCTTTGGCCAAAGCAGTTATGGATGGCGACATGGACTATGGTAGTATTATGGCTGGTCAGATAGCAGCTTTGGTGAAAAAAGAGCAAAGTTGTAAAGAAATCATCATGGAAATGATGGAGGAAACAGAGCTTCTACTTCATAAGGACTGGAGGCAATTATGAGTAAGACTGCATTTTTATTTTCAGGGCAGGGGGCTCAATATATTGGAATGGGAAAAGATCTCTATGATACCTTTCCCATATGTAAGCAAACCTTTGAAGAAGCCAGTGATAGCATAGGAATGGATCTGGTGAAGTTGATTTTTGAGGGAAGAAAAGAAGAACTGGATTTAACGGAAAATACCCAACCAGCCATTGTAACCATGTCCCTTGCAGCATTTCGGGCAATTTCAATGTATGATATTGTTCCAGATGTGGTGGCTGGCTTAAGTTTAGGTGAATATAGTGCCTTGACGGCCAGTGGTTATTTTAATCTAAAAGAAGTAATTCCTTTGGTTCAAAAGCGGGGGAAATATATGCAGGAGGCTGTACCAGAGGGTGTTGGGAAAATGTCTGCAGTCCTAGGTTTATCTGAGGATAAGGTAAGAGAAGCCTGCGAGGAGGCAAACATATTTGGCATCGTAGAACCTGCCAATTTTAATTGCCCAGGTCAGATTGTGATTGGGGGAGAAATAAAAGCAGTGGATGAGGCTGGAAAACTTGCCAAAGAAAAAGGAGCAGTAAAAGTCATCGATCTTCCAGTAAGCGCTCCTTTCCATACCTCAATGTTAAAACCGGCTGCTGAAAAACTGAAAGTAGTATTAAATTCCGTTGAGATTGGCCAACTTAAATACCCAGTCATCAGTAATGTAACTGCTGACTTTATTCAGAATCAAAATCAGGTGAAGGAATTATTATACCAACAAGTTATGAATAGTGTTTTGTGGGAACAATCCATTCGTAAGATGATAGAATTTGGCGTTACCAAATTTATAGAAATTGGGCCGGGAAGAACCTTATCCGGATTTGTTAAGAAAATTGACCGCCGTCTTAGTGTATTAAACGTTGAAGACACAAACTCTCTTATGAATTTTGGTAAAATCCGATAGGGATTCGATCGAGCTAACATTCTATAACGAATGAGAAAAAGCCTATAGCGATTGAGTAGGAGAAGTCATAAACTCACGGATGAATATCAAAATCATAGATAGATTGAGTAATATATGATCCTTTATGGATTGAGTATTGAAATTATCATCTATTGATTGAGTAAGAGAAGATAGGTGAAAACATAAGCGATCGTCATCAAATAGAAAGGAATTTGATAATGTTAAAGGGAAAGATTGCAGTAATTACAGGTGCTGCAAGAGGGATTGGAAGAGCCATCGCATTACAACTAGCGGAATATGGAGCCAAGGTTGTTGTTAATTATCGTAGTAACCGGACACAAGTAGATGAACTTTTACAAACCATAATCGATGCTGGCGGTGAAGCGATAGCGATACAGGCGGATATCAGTAAAGATGAAGAAGCAAAAGCTCTTATTGATACTACCGTAGAGAAATGTGGGAGAATTGATATCCTTGTGAATAATGCAGGAATTACAAAAGATAATTTGCTCATGCGGATGTCTGAGGCAGATTTTATCGATGTAGTGAATACCAATCTCAAAGGCACCTTTTTATGTATGAAATATGCTTCCAGCCCAATGCTTCGGCAAAGAGCTGGTAAGATTATTAATATATCTTCTGTTGTAGGGATTTATGGTAATATTGGTCAGGCAAATTATGCTGCATCTAAAGCTGGGGTCATTGGTCTAACCAAGACAGTAGCCAAAGAATTGGCTTCCAGAGGGATTACGGTAAATGCAGTAGCCCCTGGATTTATAGAAACAGATATGACCAATAAATTATCAGATAAAATTAAAGAAGCATGCATCAGTCAAATACCACTGAAGCGTTTTGGAACAGCAAAAGAGGTAGCAAATACCGTATGTTTTCTTGCTTCTGATGCAGCAAGTTATATTACCGGTCAGGTGATTCAAGTGGATGGTGGAATGGTAATATAGGTAGAATTAGGAGGAAAACCAGAATGAATCATAGAGTAGTTGTAACAGGAATGGGTGCTATTACACCGATTGGCAATGATGTCAATGAGTTTTTTATAAGCGTACAGGAAGGTAAATGTGGAATTGACTTTATTGATCGTTTTGATACCCAGGATCATTCCGTAAAATTAGCTGCCCAAGTTAAAAACTTTGATCCAAAAAATTATATGGATGCAAAAGAAGCTAGAAGGATGGATCGCTTTTCCCAATATGCCTTGGCAGCAGCCAAAGAAGCTATGGAGGATTCCGGTCTTGACAAGGATAAACGAAATCCCGATCGTTTTGGAGTCATTGTGGGATCAGGGATTGGGGGAATTGAAAACATTGAAAAAGAAGCCAAAACCTTATTTGAAAAAGGACCAAGGCGAGTCAATCCTTTATTTATCCCCATGATTATAACCAACATGGCAGCGGGTAATATAGCGATTAAATACGGAGCCAAAGGTATCTGTACCAATGTTGTGACCGCCTGCGCCACTGGTACCCATTGTATTGGAGAAGCATTTCGAAATATAAAGCATGGTTATGCCGATGTCATGATAGCTGGAGGAACGGAAAGTTCCATAACCCCATTATCGATTGCCGGTTTTTCCTCCCTAACAGCTCTATCAAAGAAGACGGATCCCTTAAGAGCTTCCATCCCCTTTGATAAAGAAAGGGATGGATTTGTTATGGGGGAAGGCGCTGGTATCTTGATTTTAGAGGAGTATGAACACGCAAAAGCTAGAAATGCAAAAATTTATGCAGAAATTGTAGGCTATGGTGCTACTTGTGATGCTTATCATATTACAGCACCTTCACCGGAAGGAGAAGGGGGTGCCAAAGCTATGGTAAGAGCCATGGAGGAAGCTGGCATTTCCCCAAAGGAAGTCTCCTATATTAATGCTCACGGAACCAGCACGCCACTCAATGACAAATTAGAAACGGATGCAATTAAATTGGCTTTCAAAGAAGTGGCCTATGAGCTACCAATCAGCTCAACCAAATCAATGATTGGACATTTGCTTGGAGCTGCAGGAGCAGTAGAAGCTATCGTTTGTATCAAAGCCCTTGAAAACAACTTCATCCCAGCTACCATTGGTTTAGAGCATTCGGATGAGGAATGTGATTTGGATTATGTACCACAAAGGGGAAGAAGCGAAAAACTCAACTTTGTAATGAGTAACTCCTTAGGCTTTGGTGGGCATAATGCGACTCTAATATTTAAGAATATGGAGGTTTGATCATGGATTACAAAGCAATTATCAATTTAATAAAGGAAATGAATCAAACTGATTTTACCAGACTTGAAATTGAAGAAGAAGGACTGAGAATTTACTTGGAAAAAGGAAATGGAACCCCTCAGCATACTCTTGCTCAGCCAGTGGGTTCCCAGGTGGTTACCAATCCTCCTGTAACGACAACCATTAGTCAACCCAGTGTGACAGTTTCCAATGAAGTAAATCTAAATAACCCAAAAGAAGAAGGAAAGACAGTGGTATCACCTATGGTTGGTACTTTTTATGCAGCACCAGGGCCAGAAAAACCACCTTTTGTTAAGGTAGGAGATAAGGTGAAAAAAGGGCAGACTCTTTGTATTATTGAAGCAATGAAGCTGATGAATGAAATTGAGAGTGAGTATGATGGAGAAGTTCTTGAAATACTGACGAAAAACGAAGAAATGGTGGAATATGGCCAGCCCTTATTTGTAATCAAGTAGTTAATATCTCGAATGGGATAGGAAGGATAGGATATGTTAAATATAGATGAAATAAAGAAAATACTTCCCCATAGACCTCCTTTTCTATTGGTCGATTGTATGGATGAACTAGAACCAGGAAAATATGGTGTCGGAAGGAAATGTGTCACCATGAATGAACCCTATTTTCAGGGACATTTTCCTGAGAAAGCCATCATGCCTGGGGTAATTATTCTAGAAGCTTTGGCACAAACTGGAGCAGTGGTAATGCTCACAGTAGAAGGAAATGAAGGGAAACTAGTTTATTTTGCCGGAATGGATAAGGTGAAGTTTAAACGTCAGGTAGTTCCAGGGGATGTTTTAACTCTTAAAGTAGAAATTATTAAGCAAAAAGGCAGTTTTGGCATTGGCAATGCTGTCGCCTGTGTGGGGGATCAGGTGGCGGTAGAAGCAGTACTAACCTTTGCCATAGAATGATGAATCCGACCGGGCGAAAGGAGGTTTTCGATGTTTAAGAAAATTTTAGTAGCAAACCGAGGTGAAATCGCAGTCAGAATTATTCGTGCATGTAGAGAAATGGGAATTGCAACTGTGGCTGTTTATTCTGAAGCAGATAGGGAGGCTCTCCATGTTATGTTGGCAGATGAAGCAGTTTGTATCGGGCCTGCCAAATCAAAGGATAGTTACTTAAACATGCAAAATATCATTAGTGCTACAGTTTTAACGGGAGCAACAGCAATTCATCCTGGCTTTGGTTTCCTTTCAGAGAATAGCTCCTTTGCCAGAATGTGCGAAGATTGTAACATTACCTTTATCGGTCCATATGCGGATACAATAGATTTGCTGGGAAACAAATCAAAAGCTAGAGAAACAATGCAAAAAGCTGGGGTACCAGTGGTACCAGGATCCGATGGTGAATTGGATGATTTAAAAGAGGCCATAAAATTAGCGGATCAGATTGGTTATCCTCTAATGATAAAAGCCTCTGCTGGTGGTGGAGGTAAAGGAATGAGAGCAGTCCACCATAAAAAAGATTTTGAGAATGCATTTTCATCGGCAAAGGCAGAAGCAAAGGCTGCTTTTGGTGATGATAATCTTTATATGGAAAAACTAATTATTCATCCAAAACATATAGAATTTCAGATACTGGCAGATAAATTTGGGAATGTAATCCATCTGGGGGAACGGGATTGTTCTGTGCAACGAAGAAATCAGAAGATGATGGAGGAATGCCCCTGCCCTATTATAAGCGAAAAACTTCGTACTAAGATGGGGAATGCTGCAGTAAAGGCAGCAAAGGCAACTGGCTATGTAAATGCTGGTACCATTGAATTCTTGCTTGATGAGCAAGGCAATTATTATTTTATGGAAATGAATACAAGAATTCAGGTAGAACATCCGATTACAGAGATGGTTACCGGAGTTGATTTAATAAAGGAACAAATTAAAATAGCTTATGGTGAAACCTTGTCATACCAACAAGAGGATATTCACTTCCATGGTCACGCAATTGAATGTAGAATTAATGCGGAAGATCCGGAGCGAAAATTCATGCCCTGCCCTGGCACCATTGAAAATTTATTATTACCCGGTGGCCTTGGAATTCGGATTGATAGCGCCATCTATCCTGGGTATCAAGTTCCTGCCTGCTATGATTCTATGTTGGCGAAATTGATTGCCTATGGAAGGGATCGAGAGGAAGCGATCCAGAAAATGAAAAGGGCTTTATATGAGTTAGAGATCGAAGGAATTAAGACCAATACTGATTTTCAACTGGCATTAATGGATCGGAAAGAAATCCAGGAGGGTAGCTATAATACCGGACTGATTGAGGGAATGATCAAGCATGAATAAAAATCCTTTTAAATTCAAAAAATATGCAACTTCACAGATATATCGGGTAAGACCTAAGGACATTGGAAGACCGGATGAGGAAAAACCCAATGTACCGGAAGGGATTATGACCAAATGCCCGAATTGTAAAAAAATTATCTACACCAAATTGCTTTTAAAGAATTTTAAACAATGTGACGAATGCGGGTACAATTTTAAAATATCTGCTAATGAAAGATTTGCCATGTTATTGGATGATGGGGATTGGTTGGAATATGATAAACAATTAACCACTAAGGATCCATTGAATTTCCCTGGGTATGCAGATAAACTGGTAAAAACCCAGAGCCAAACAGGACTGGTGGATGGACTGGTTACCGGAAAAGGAAAGATTGAAGGTTCAGCGGTTATGCTGGGAGTGATGGATGCAGCTTTTTTTATGGGAAGTATGGGAACGGCCATTGGAGAAAAGTTGACCAGATTATTTGAACGGGCGACAGAGGAAAGACTTCCGGTTATCGTTTTTACTGCTTCCGGTGGAGCTAGGATGCAGGAGGGGATATTTTCATTAATGCAGATGGCTAAGGTAAGTGGCGCTGTTGCCAAACATAGTGAAGCAGGATTGCTTTATATCACGGTACTGACAGATCCAACCACAGGAGGAGTAACTGCTTCATTTGCCATGTTAGGAGATATTATTCTTGCTGAACCGGGAGCATTAATAGGTTTCGCTGGTCCGAGGGTAATTGAACAGACCATTGGTCAGAAACTTCCGGAAGGGTTTCAAAGGGCTGAATTTTTGCTGGAGCATGGCTTTGTCGATAAGATTGTTCCAAGAGAGCAGCTGAAACATACCTTGGGAACTCTTCTTAAAATGCATTCCTATTGTGGGGAAAATCAGATTTAGGCCTAAGGAGGGGTAACCGTGGATATAACACCCTGGGAAAAAGTAAAATTAGCCCGAATGCCATTGAGGCCAACGGGGCTTGATTATATAAATCAAATATTTGAAAATTTTATAGAATTGCATGGAGATCGTAGATTTTCCGATGATAAAGCAATCGTGGGTGGTATTGCCTTTCTGGGAGAGCTTCCTGTTACAGTAATTGCCCAGCAGAAAGGGAGAAATACGAAAGAAAATATTGCTAGAAATTTTGCTATGCCTCACCCAGAGGGTTATCGAAAAGCCCTACGTCTCATGAAGCAGGCTGAAAAATTTCATCGTCCCATCCTGTGTTTCATAGATACCCCTGGAGCCTTTTGCGGAATTGGTGCAGAGGAACGGGGACAAGGAGAAGCGATTGCCACCAATCTAGCCCATATGATGTTATTAAAGACGCCGATTATTTCCTTTGTAATATCCGAGGGCGGTAGCGGTGGTGCTTTAGCTTTAGGGGTTGCAGATAGAATTTATATGTTGGAACATGCAGTTTATTCAATTCTGTCCCCTGAGGGTTTTGCCAGTATTTTATATAAGGATGCCTCTAAGGCGGAGCAAGCGGCTCATCATATGAAATTAACATCCAAAGATTTATTAGAATACGAAATCATTGATGGCATTATTCCAGAACCTGTCGGCGGAGCTCATAACGATAAAGAGATGGTAATTAAGAATGTCAAAGGGATTCTGGAAGAAGAACTGAAAAACCTCTTAACACAACCAATCGATCAATTACTGGAGAAACGCTATCAAAAATATCGAAAGATATTTTAAAGGGGAGTAATTCAAATCGAAGACGAAATTCTGGCACTAAAAAATTGGATTATGAGACTCACATAGGCTAGAGGTAGAGAATGATAATGTGTTTTTAAATGAGGTAGAAATGATAATGTGTTTTAAAATAAGGTAAAGAATGAGAATATCTTATTAAATAAGCTAGAGAATGATAATATGTTTTAAAATAAAGAAATTTAAAGAAATGTATGTTATAAGTAAAATCTGAAATCTAAAAATGCGAGGGGTATCAAAATCTACCTCCTCGCTTTATTGATTTCCATATTATTATTTGAATTCTTATTAACCCTTAGTCTTAATTTTCTATAGATAATTAAGGTTTTCGGATATAAACCATACTAGATGTTATGGTTCCACTGAAATGATCGACATAATCACGATATTCTTCATAGTCTACATAAAACATCTTTCCCCAGGAAGAAATTCGCAACATTAATTTCTTTTTAATCTCATCTTTTATTATCCCTGTTACTGTAACATAATGTCCGTTGATCTCTGATCTTGCCACTTGATATTCATACTTTTTATTTTCTAATTCCTTATGAGTAAAAAAACGAATCCCTTTTTTACCCCATAAGTTTGGGGTATTTGGTCCAATGGAAAAGATCACTGGAAGGTCCTTGGATAACATTTCTTCCATAAGAGCCAACATATCATAGTAAGATAAATTCATCTTCCAACTGGCCTTAAGCCCTAATTGATAGGTTTTTGAATATCGATGGATGGCTGATGCAACCTTTGGACCTAGAACCGCTATGATAGGTTTTGTTTTGGTATATAAGGAATGAATCTTACGAACATAGGACATGTAGTCTTGGTAATCGATGGTATCTGCCTTACCAATTGCTATATCTGTCAAAGAATTACTTTCTGCTTGATTTTGCAATACGAGGTAAAGAAATAGATCTGCCGTAGCAATGGTTCCGCAACCATAATTATGAAGAAGCCGATCTGTGCTTAACTTTTTATTATCTGAGAACCACATCTGGCTTCCTCCATAATAGGTTTTCTGATCCTTGACTACCGGCACATAATTTGGATTTAATAAATTGATGCCTTGATTCATTGGCATAGGTGTACTCCAATTCTATTTCTTGTTTTATCATATTCCTAGCATTCTTGTATGGTTCCTATCGATTCTTTTTCCTGGTATCCTTTATCAAAGTATGGAAGAAACGTATCAAAATACATATTACCAAAGAAGTACCCACTAGGAATTCCATTTTGGTTGCGATATCAATATCCCAGCCATATAACTTGGCCATTTCTGTTATGGGGATATAGCGCAAAAGCAGTAAGCTTCCAGCATTTAGAACTCCTAATATAGTACCCATCCATGGCATCTTCTTAGATCCAGAGGCAGTATAAAACATTAGGATATAGGCGATGAAATATAAGAAGGCACCGCTACCGCTATTGATGTTTAAGGTTAAAGTAGTTATATAATAATACACTACAACAATGAAACCAGTTCCGACGATGGAATAAATCATCATCTTCTTAAAGTTGTCTTTTTCATAACTAGCGATGAAAAATGGAAGTGATAGAAATATCCACATCAGATAATTGATTAACTCGGTATGCTCATATCCCGCTATTAGCTGGATGGCAGCAATGACTGGAAGTATTAATATCCCAAGAGGCAATAGCTGAGCAATGACTTTAAATAAGGTATCTAGCTCATGATTACGACTCAGGATATAATCCAGAATAGCTCCCATTAGGATAAAAGGTAGCATGGTAACCAAGAGGTCAACCTGGTTACTGAGTATGAAAGAATCAGAAACCAGATGAATTACAACCATCCCAATATAAATCAAGGTTACTAAACTTGTTGTAAGATAACGCATGATAAATGCTGATTTCTTTTTCATAGATTAATCCTCTTCTTTACTAATCTGCATGATTTGTCTCTTTCTTGCCATAACATCATTTTCAAGATATTCGTCATAAGTTGTAATCTTATCAATCAGTCCGTTCGGTGTTATCTCCATAATTCGGTTTGCTGTTGTTTGGATAAACTGGTGATCCTGGGAAGTAAATAGGGCAACACCTGGGAATTTGATGAGTCCGTTATTTAAAGCTGTAATTGATTCCATATCCAAATGGTTGGTAGGCTCATCCAAAATCAATACATTAGCTCCCATAATCATCATTTTTGATAACATAACACGAACTCTTTCTCCACCGGAAAGTACATTAACCTTTTTGGAGCCTTCTTCCCCTGAGAAAAGCATTCTTCCCATAAATCCACGGACATAGGTTACATCCTTCTCTGGAGAGAATGGCATTAAAAAGTCAACAATGGTTTCCTCTCCTTCGAATAATTTGGTATTATCCTTGGGGAAATATGCTACATTGGTTGTAACGCCCCATTTATAATTACCAGAATCCGGTTCCATTTCCCCGGAAAGAATTTTAAATAAGGTAGTGGTAGCCTGGGTGTTAGGTCCAACGAAAGCAATTTTATCCTCACGGCCAACGATAAAGGAGATATTATCAAGGACTTTCACACCATCAATGGTTTTGGTTAGGTTTTCTACGGTAAGCACTTCATTACCGATTTCCCTACTAGGTCTAAAGTCAATGTAGGGGTATTTTCTACTAGAAGGCCTAATCTCATCCAATTGAATTTTTTCCAGAGCTCTTTTTCTGGAAGTCGCTTGTTTGGATTTGGAAGCATTGGCACTGAAGCGTTGGATGAATTCCTGTAATTCTTTAATCTTTTCTTCTTTCTTTTTGTTTGCTTCCTTCATCTGTCTGATCATCAACTGGCTTGACTCATACCAGAAATCGTAGTTACCAGCATAGAGCTGAATTTTTGCATAATCGATATCAGCAATGTGAGTACATACCTTATTTAGGAAATAACGGTCATGGGATACAACGATTACCGTATTTTCAAAATTTATAAGGAATTCCTCTAGCCACCGGATTGCATCCAAGTCAAGATGGTTGGTAGGCTCATCCAAAAGCAGAACATCTGGATTACCAAAAAGAGCTTGAGCTAATAATACCTTCACTTTTTCATTACCATCCAGTTCACTCATCAGCTTATAATGAAGTTCGGTTTCTATGCCTAATCCATTTAATAAAGAGGCAGCATTTGACTCTGCTTCCCATCCATCCATAGCAGCAAATTCACCTTCTAATTCACTGGCTCGGATTCCATCTTCTTCGGTAAAATCTTCTTTTGCATATATAATTTCTTTTTCTTTCATGATTTCGTATAGACGCTTATTACCCATAATTACGGTATCCAGTACCTGAAAAGCGTCATATTTAAAGTGATCCTGTTCCAGGAACGATAATCTTTGTCCTGGGGTAATCACGATTTCCCCTTGGGTTGGCTCTAATTTACCGCTTAATATTTTAAGGAAAGTGGATTTTCCAGCGCCATTTGCTCCGATTAATCCGTAGCAATTACCTTCCGTAAATTTAATATTTACGTCTTCAAATAAGGCTCGCTTTCCTAGTCTTAGTGTTACATTTACTGCCTGTATCATTAATTTCCTCCTGTTAAATCAAGCTTATCAATGCATGATATTTCATTTATAAAACATATGGTCTTCTTTTATTGGTCTTCTTTTATCACTATCTACCTTTTAATCTCTATTATGCATGTTGTGCAATTTCTTTGAGTCTTTCAATAATCGGTAGATGCTGTGTACATAATCGTTCACATTTACCACAGGCAATACATTCTTCTGCTTGAGATGCTGGAATATGCCAATGGAATTTTAATCGGTCGATTAGTTTATTGCCTAAAAGTTTCTCGTTATAGGCATCCATAAATTTAGGAATTTCTATATCTTTTGGACAGTGTAAGCAATAACCACAACCGGTGCAAAGATTATTTAGAGCAATTCCTTTTCTTTCGTACTCTTCATAAATCTGCGCTGCTGGTTTTTCTTCTAGATTTTCCACTGCTTTTACAGCGTCATCCACATGATCTTTTGTTGAAAAACCATTGAGGGTCACAGTGATTTCCTTATGGGAGGCTACAAATCTTAATGCTGCCTGTACCGTTGTAAGGTCTGTTCCCTCGGATAAATAGGAAAAGACATCTGGATTATTTGGAATTAAACCACCACCCAAGGGATTCATGACAACAATACCCATTCCTTTTTTATAGGCAGCAGCAATTCCCGATTGACGGAATCGATAATTTAGGGCATTGTATCCGATTAACATACCTTGGAAGGCATCTAATTTAATTACTTCTTCTAAATCATTCCCCTGCATATGAGAAGAGAAGGTGATATTTCGGATTAAGCCTTCTTCCTTTGCTTTTTCAAAGGAAGAGTACATGGTATCAAAATGTTTTTGAAAAGATTTTAAATCCAACATACACCACAAATAATAAAAATCTAAATAATCCACCTTTAATCGAGACAAGGTAGTTTCTAATCTACGGCGAAATTCATCTGGTGAAAATTTATTGTTTAAGGTTCCTAAATTCACCTTTGATGACACATAGTAACTATCCCTTGGTAACTGTGACAAGGCCATACCGGTGATTTCTTCACTTTTATCCTGACAATAAAAAGGTGCGGTATCAAAGAAATTGATACCCTTCTCGTGGGCATAGAGTACAAGCTCGGAACATTTTTCTAGATTTCCAGCATTTATATCATCATTGTTATACCTCATACAGCCCATGCCGATGGCAGAAACCTTCATATCCGTATTTCCATACTGTTTATAGTACATAATAACATCCTCCATCCTTTTTATCTTTATGAATTACAGAAAAATAAATCCTATCGACATAGAAGATCGAACCGATAGGAATTTTTTTGAGATAAATTTCGTATTCATATTCATATGCAAGCATACTTTTCCCAATAATAAATTCATTATATCATAAGGAAGAAATCCACTCAAGTAATTTACTTCAAAAGATTTTAGAAGGAATGGTTTTATTTGACTTTTATATATGGGTCCGTTAGAATGTATTTATCGATTATAAAGCTTTCCTTAGGGAAGTCAGAGCATATAGGAAGAAGATAAAATTTATGAAAAATATATTTGATTAACATAGGAAGGAGGCCTTATGACAAAGAGAAAGCCAGTTGAATGGACAAGGTTGGATAATGCTGCTAAGATTTTTCCTCCAACCACAAATGAAAAAGATACAAAAGTATTTCGATTTGTTTGTGAATTAAATGAGGAAGTCAACAAGGAAATTCTACAAGAAGCATTGAACAAAACCATTGTCCTATTTCCTATGTACCAAACCGTACTAAGAAGAGGGGTTTTCTGGTACTATTTTGAAAGAACAGAAATGAAGCCAGAAGTTAAGTTGGAAACAAAACTTCCCTGTAGTTCCTTATATCATCCCTTAAGAAAGAATCTTCTTTTTGAAGTAACCTATTATAAGAAACGAATCAATCTAGAGATGTATCACGCTTTAGCCGATGGTACTGGAGCCTTAGGTTTTTTAAAGACCTTATTATATTATTATATCACTATAAAACATAAAGAAGATTTTAAAGATAAACTTCCCGTACTAGATTATGATGCGACGGTTACTCAGAAAAACGATGATAGTTTTCTCAAACACTATACAGGAGAGAATATACCTAAGAAAATTAAAATAACCAAGGCATATCGAATGGTTGGGAGACGGCCAATTGATCACCGATTAAAAGTAATTGAAGGTGAAATGTCTGTGAAAGAGGTACTTGCCTTAGCACACCAACATAATACGACCCTGACCATATATTTGACTGCCTTATTTATAAAAGCGATATATAGTGAAATGCCGGCTCGAAGTAGAAAATATCCGGTGGTTTTATCTGTACCCGTGAACCTTCGTGCCTATTTCCCTTCTGTAACTGCTAGGAATTTTTTTGGTACCATTTCCATTCGCTATCAATTTGGTCAAAGGGAAGATTCTTTAGCAAATATTATAGAAGAAGTCAAGTTGGCATTTCAAAGAGAGTTGACAGAGGAGAAATTGAAGGAAAAAATGAACCGATTGTCCGCCTTGGAACACAATGCTTTTATGAGAGTGGTTCCTTTATTTATTAAGGATTGGGTCTTAGGTTTTGCTAATTATTTAAATGACAGGGGGATTACTGCTACCTTATCTAATGTAGGTAAAATTTCCTTGAATGAAGAGTTCCACCCTTATATTCGTATCTTTAATTGCTTTAACAGTGCCAGAAGACCGCAAATTTCCATGTGTTCCTTTGGTGATCGTTTGGTGATTAGCTTTGCCTCTCCCTTTACTGGGACCGATGTTCAAAAGAATTTCTTTCGTATGTTGACACAGGAAGGGGTTAACATCATTATATCTTCCAATAGTAAGGAACAATGACAGGAGGGGTCTTATGCAAAGATGTGAACATTGTAAACTTTCCTTGAAAGGAAATTATACCATCTGCCCCCTTTGCGGTGGTATTATTCAAGAGTCAGGAAATCAAGAGGAAGAAGTATTCCCCTTGATCCCTACTATATATCAGGAATTTAATTTGTTCATTCGCATTATCATATTAATATCCGTGGCAATCGTTGTGATTAGTTTTGCGGTGAATATTTTATTTACAAAAGAATCTCGCTGGTCTTTCCTAGTGGCAGCGGGAATAATATGTATGTGGATTAGTTTATTTTTTATTATCCGTAAGAAAGATAACATCCCCAAGACAATCATCTGGCAGGTTGGCGTGATTAGTACACTTTCCCTTCTATGGGACTATTCCATGGGCTGGATCGGTTGGTCAATTGAATATGTAATTCCTAGTATTTGCGTGGGAGCTATGATTGTTATGGCCATTGCTGCAAAAATATTAAAAATAGGAGTTCGAGATCTAATTATCTATATGTTGGTGGATGGAATCTTTGGCTTTATTCCGATTATCTTTCTTCTTTTTGGTAATCTCACTGTTCGGTTTCCATCGGTTATCTGTGTGGCCTTTAGTGCTATTCATTTATCGGCTTTGATAATATTTGAAGGCGATAATATTAAAGCAGAATTAAACAAACGAATGCATATATAAAAATAATTAAACATTTTGGGGGGACTTCCATGACTGGCTTTGTCTTAAAAATGATAGCGATTATTACCATGCTGATTGACCATATCGGGGTTATTTTTATTAAATATAATACTCCGGAATACTGGTTGTTTCGAGGTATAGGTAGATTGGCTTTTCCGATATTTGTATTTTTAATTGTAGAAGGCTTTCAGCATACTAGTAATATAAAAAAATATTTGCTCCGCTTAGGTGTTTTTGCTATCATTTCTGAAATGCCATTTGATATTGCTTTTAATCATAGTATGATAGAGGGATCCCATCAAAATGTGTTTTTTACTTTGTTTCTTGGACTCCTTTGTATTACCTTAATGGATTTGGTAGAAAAGAAACTGAAAAACCATGATATGATATTTACCAATGTTATCGTTGCATATTTAGTTATAACTTCTTGCTTTCTAGCTGAGATAATCAAATCCGATTATCGTAGTGCTGGGGTTCTAATGATTGTTTCCTTCTATGTTTTTCGTAATAAAAAAGTATTACAGGCTCTTGCACTTCTTATTATTATAGGTGCTTTGTTGGGTGGAAGTATTTCTTATGCAGCCATGGGAGCTATGTTACCTATTTTCCTTTATAACGGAAAAAAGGGTAAAAGCGTAAAATACTTGTTTTACATCTTTTACCCGGCTCATTTGCTCGTGCTTTACTTCGTTCAAACATTGATTTGAATTTTTAAAGATCGTAGAAGGATTCTTCTTTGCTAACATAATTCTTGTACTGGTTTTCGTGGAGGTTGTTCTCTTCTCCTGAGTGGCTATTTTTCTCAGGAAAATAATATCGTTGATCCATATCATGGATACTAGTAGCAGAGGGGAAACGGTAATAAGTCTTTTTTGATGGTTCAAAATACATGATTACAATCCTCCTGGCTGATAAGAGTATTATAATTTCAATCTTATTGTTTGCGATTAAAAAAAATATATACAAGGGAATCTATAACAGATACAGGGAGTTGCTATGATATCATTAAAAATCCTAGAAATTAAGCCATTTATGGCTAGACTATTTACAAAAAATACATTTGATTCTTTTAATCTGAAAGAATTGAACATTCAAACATTTACAAATTTTCATGTCTCTGGTCAATTCAATGAGGAGTTTTTTTCAAAAGAAGAATTGGAAGAGCGAGGGGAGTTATCTCTTCTTTGGAGTGATATCCGTCCCTTTGCTTTTTCTGTGATTAAGGGAAATAAAACTCCGCTCTCATTAAAAATTGTCTTCCAATTACCGCCGAAAAAAACCCAGGAATTGATGGAAGGATTAGTAGGTCGGTTTACTTTGGAAGAGTTGGGTGGCTTATATCTGAATATCCGTTTTGAAAAAGGTCAACTTCATATCATTACTGGTGTTGCCATGAGGACTTTTACCATGGACAAAACCTTAGAAGAAGTATGGGATAGGGTGATAAAAAATTTATTAAAAGAAGAACAGATTCCCTTTGAAGAGGAGTAAGAATAGGAAAAATTAATGATTGTTAGCACTCTGCTAAGAAGAGTGCTAATTTTTCTTGACATTTGCTTACTACCGTATTATCATTAATTTTGAAAGAAAAAAGAGCTATAAGGCAATTTTAGAAGCTATGAAAAGGGTACAAGCCTTATTACAGAATATAAGATTTTAGCAAAGGAGTGTTACTATGAGTACAGAAAGAGGCAGTTTATCCATTCATTCTGAGAATATTTTCCCGATAATAAAAAAGTGGTTATACTCTGACCATGATATTTTTGTTCGGGAGTTAGTATCCAATGGATGTGATGCAATTACGAAATTGAAAAAGCTGGATATTATGGGCGAGGTTCAGTTACCAGAGGACAATCATTTTAAGATTACGGTTACTGTCAATCCGGAAGAAAAGACCATCAGCTTTTCCGATAATGGTATTGGTATGACTGCTGACGAAGTAAAGGAGTATATTAATCAGATAGCATTTTCCGGTGCTAAGAAATTTTTAGAACAATACAAGGATAAGACAAATGAAGACCAGATTATCGGTCATTTTGGTCTAGGTTTTTATTCTTCATTCATGGTAGCAGATCGTGTGGTAATCGAGACCTTATCCTGGATGCCGGATGCCAAACCGGTTCACTGGGAATCCGATGGTGGCACCGAATATGAGATGAGTGAAGGAAGTAGAACGGAGCGAGGTACAGAAATTACCTTATACTTAAATGAAAACAGTTATGAATTCTCCAATGAGTATCGGGTGAAAGAGATTATTAGAAAATACTGTTCCTTCATGCCAGTGGAGATTTATTTTGAAAATGCCAATGAACCCAAGAAAGATAAAAAAGATGATGTAATCGACGCAAAAGTAGATCAAGAGGGAGTGGCCAGCGAAGAAAAGCCAAAGCCTTTAAACAATCCTAATCCGCTCTGGGCAAAACATCCCAATGATTGTACAGAGGAAGAGTATACGGAATTTTATCGTGATGTTTTCCACGACTTTAGAGAGCCCTTATTCTGGATACATCTAAACATGGATTATCCTTTTAATTTGAAGGGGATTCTCTATTTCCCTAAGATTAATACGGAATACGATTCCTTAGAAGGTGTTATCAAGCTATATAACAACCAGGTATTTATTGCTGATAATATGAAAGAAGTAATTCCAGAATTTTTAATGTTATTAAAGGGTGTTATTGATTGCCCTGACCTACCATTGAATGTATCCCGTAGTGCCTTACAAAATGATGGCTTTGTAAAAAAAATATCCGATTATATTACTAAGAAGGTAGCAGATAAGTTGTCCGGAATGTATAAGGTAGACAAAGAAAACTACGAGAAGTTCTGGGATGATCTTAATCCATTTATCAAGTTCGGTTGTCTAAAGGATGAAAAATTCCGGGAAAAGATGCAAGACTTTATTATTTATAAAAACCTGGAAGGCAAATACATTACTCTTGAAGACTATATCAATGCTACAAAAGCAAACAAGGAAGAGGAACAAGTAGAGGATGGTAAAACCAAAGGTTCTGTAGATGGTGACAAGTCTACTGAAAGTGTAGACAAAGAGATAGATGAAACTGCAAAGCAGGATAAGGATCATGTGGATGATGAAAACTGTGATTGTGGACATGATCATGAAGAGGAAGAAGACAAAGATAAGAAAACCATTATTTACTATGTAACGGATGAAAAGCAGCAAAGTCAGTATATCAACATGTTCAAAGAAGCCGGTTTGGATGCCCTAATCTTAACCCATAACATTGACCAGCCTTTCATCACACAACTGGAATACCGGAATCAGGATATCAAATTCCAAAGAATTGATGCCGATTTAACGGAAAGTTTCAAGGAAGAGACAAAGAAGAAGGATCAAAAGCAATTAAAGAACAATTCCGAGGCAATGCAGAAAATATTCCGCAAAATCCTTGGTAAAGATAAATTAGAGGTTAAAGTAGAGAAACTTAAGAATGAGAAAGTTTCTTCCATGATAACTTTATCCGAAGAAAGCCGTAGGATGCAGGATATGATGAGAATGTATAGTATGGGTGGAAGCAACAATGATATGTTTGCAGATAATTTCACTCTTGTTCTAAATGCCAACAATCCATTAGTCCAATACATTTTGACCAATGAAAAGTCAGAACATACTCCGATGATTTGTGAACAACTATATGATTTGGCACTTTTGAGCCATAAGCCTTTAGAACCAGAAGCAATGACTAAGTTTATCCAAAGAAGTAATGAAATTATGATGCTTTTCGTAAAATAGGATTGGAAAGATAAGATTATAGAATCATAGTTTAACAAAAAATTAGGGAGAGTATCGATTGCTTTGTAATAGAAATCTGTTATTACAAAGGGGGATACTCTCCTAATTATTTGTCTAATATTATTTGTTTTAAATATTAATTAAAATTAAATATTTTGAAGATAATAGTAGTAAAACATGAAATTTTTATGAATTCCTTGTAATAGCGGTATATATATGATAATATATAGTAATTAAAACCATATAATATAGAAACGATACTACATTTCGTGATAACAAATACAGTATTAGTAAAAAATTAGGAATTGATAGATAATCATATATTTCGCAGGAGGATAAACATATGTCATATCGTATAATAGGAGATAGCTGCACAGATCTACCAAAATTTTTGAAGGAAGATCCCCATTTTAAATTGATACCATTAACTTTAATTGTAGATGATGTTCCCATTGAGGATAATGAGACCTTTGATCAAAAAGATTTTTTGAAACGGGTGAAAGAAAGTCCCCATAGTCCAAAATCAGCCTGCCCTTCTCCCCAGGATTACATGAAGGAGTTTGATCATGCGGACGATATTTATGTAGTAACCTTATCATCCAAGCTCAGTGGCTCTTACAACAGTGCAGTATTGGCCAAGCAATTATATCAGGAGGAGCATCCTGATAAAAACATTGAGATCATTGATTCTCATTCCGCTTCTGTAGGTCAGACCCTTATTGCCATGAAAATAAAGGAATTAATCGAAATGGGGCATCCATTTAAAACGGTTGCGGGTAAGGTAAACGAATTTCGGGAAAGTTTAAAGACTAAATTTGTCCTTGAATCCTTAGATACTTTAAGGAAAAACGGACGTCTAACGGGACTTCAAGCAATCATTTGCAGTGCCCTAAATATCAAACCGGTTATGGGAGCAACCCCAGAAGGAACCATTTGTAAATTGGATCAGGCAAGGGGGATTGCCAAAGCTCTTATGCTGATGGCAAAGTCGATTGAACAAGACGTGATAAAGCCTCAGGAGAGAATTCTTGGAATAGCACACTGTAATGCCTATGAACGTGCATTAAAGGTTAAGGATGAGATATTAAAAAGGGTTCCTTTTAAGGATTGTTTTATAGTAGACACTGCAGGGGTAAGTACACTGTATGCCAATGAAGGTGGGATTATAGCGGCTTATTAAGAGTAAATTTGTAACCTACAAATAAAGCCCTACAACAAATAATTATAGTTTTACAATAGTTAAATTTAGTTTTACAACGCAGGACAAAGCAGGACCCAGTGTACCTCTTTCTTCTGCGTTTTTTGATTAACATCTCCAGAATATTGAACATAAAATTATAAAATAGAGTTGACTTTTCAGCATTTTTGGTAGATAATATCTATTGCGGTATTTTTGAAGAGATACCGAAAAGTGAATATTTTCGAGGCGTGGCTCAGTTTGGTAGAGCGCTGCGTTCGGGACGCAGAGGCCGTGGGTTCAAGTCCCGTCGCCTCGATTATTAGGGACTGATGTATTTATGCATCAGTTTTTTGTTGTTTAAGAGTGTTTTTTGTTGTTTAAGAGTGTTTTTTATTATTTAAGAGTGTTTTTTTATTATTTAACAGTGTTTTTTGTTATTTAACAATGTTTTTATTGTTGTTTAACAGTGTTTTTATTCCAAAGAATGAAAAAGCCCTAGGCTCAGCACAACCCTTATCGTGGGCGGTTTATTCCTAGGACATTTTTCATTGATTATATAGTTTTAATAGTTTAAGCTGGAAATCGGATTTGAACCGACGACCCCTTCATTACGAGTGAAGTGCTCTACCTGCTGAGCTATTCCAGCATGTTTTTATTTTTCCAAAGAAAATATAATAAAGATAGTTGAGTAGTAATGGAAAAGACTACTCAACTATTTTATAATATGCATAAGAAAATTTCAAGAATAAATTTATAGATTTAGCGTCTTTCTCCCATAAAGCATAGACCGATTGCCCCTGGACCAGAATGGGCACCGATACTTGGGCTTATGTAGTTAATGCAGATTTGTTTATGAGGTAATTTGTCTTTTATCATTTCTGCTAAAAGGTTAGCATCATCTATGGAATCCCCATGGGCAATGCAGATGGTATCATGCTCATCTTTATACTTTCCTAAGTTTTCTAACATATCATTAAAAATTACAGACAAAGATTTTTTGCGTCCTCTAGTAGAGGATAATGGAACTAATTTTCCTTCTTTATTAATGTGTAAAATAGGTTTTATGTTAATCATGGTACCAACAAAAGCAGTGGTTTTTGAAATTCTTCCACCCCTTTGTAAGTGACCTAAATCATCTACCGTGAATCGTACACAAAAATCCATCTTATGTTCTTCCAGCCATGAAACGATCTCTTCTAAGCTTTTCCCCTCTTCTTTGAGTTGGACTGCCTTCCTCACAAACATACCCTCACCCATGGATGCGTTCAATGTGTCTAGGACGATGATTTTTGCATGGGGATTTTCTTCAGATAATTCAAGAGCAACCGTGGTAACATTGCTACATCCTCCACTGAGGGCTGAGGAAAAGCTGATATGTAATATATCGAATCCCTGATTTAAGTATTCTTCAAAAGTTTGTCGAATTACTACGGGATTGCTTGCCATGGTAGTAGGCATAAGTCCGGCTCTCATTTTGTCGTAGAATTCTTTTGGAGTTAAATTAATTTCATCTCCATAAGTAATGCCTTCTAAATCATAATAATGTGGTATGATACCAATCTGTTTTTCTTTAATATAGG
>DUNZ01000162.1 GCA_012839085.1 Clostridiales bacterium | reverse complement strand
TGCCAAAAAATCGTGCAAGAATAAGAAAAGAACAGATGGCTTTGGAAGATGAATTTAGAAATCTGTTACATGAACTAAAGGATTCCCTGGCCAATAAGGATGCATGCTATGTACAAGGGATGATAGGGGGTAAGCCTGATGATAACTTGGAAGATAATAGTCAAATAGAAGATAGCAGTCAATTGCAAATAGGAGCTAGCAATCAATTGCAAATAGGAGCTAGCAATCAATTGCAATTAGAAACTAGCAATCGATTAAAAAATAAGTTTCAAGTTGAAGATGGTTTTCCATTGGAAGTCTGCCAACAGTTGAAAGATAAATCTAATAGAATTCAGCAAGATACAGCAAAAATGATACTTCAAAGAGAGAATGATTTCCAAGAGAATGTTTCTAGTGAGAATGTTTCCAAAGAAAATAATTTCCAAGAGAATGTCTCCATTGAGAATGATTCTAAAGAAAATAATTTTCAAGAGAATGATTTCAAAGAGAATGATTTCAAAGAGAATGTTTCCAATGAAAATGATTTCAAAGAGAATGAGTCTTTAGAAAAAAGCTTTGAGCGATTAGATCATATGCTGGAACGTTTATTACAAAAGGCCTATGAGGAAGCAGATAACACTTTACTGACCGATACTAGATATATGATTTCCTATCTTCAGATGCGTAAAGTACAATCCGATGTCTTAAAAAGTATATCAAAGAATATTAGACGGATTCCAGTGATCTTAAGTCAAACAAAACCCATTGTTCAATTTATGGGTACCATAGCAGATTCCTTCCATGAATTAAACAATGCCAAAGCCTTGTTGGAGGAACTGCATGAATTATATCAGTATTTTCGAGATGATAAGCTTCCCAATTCTCGGGAGGAGTTTGAATATCGAGCCATACTATTTCAGATTTTAAATGAACTAGAGTATTTCCTTGTCATGAAAAGGAACTTTATTATAGAAATAGAGAAAAAAGATTTAAAAAAATATTGGGAATAGAATTTATCTTATTATTAATGATTGGATAAAATAGGAGTTAAAATTTCTCTTAATTGCTTTAAAGATAGAGTTTGATGGGTTCATAATTGTATAAAACGCATTTCTTTTCACATAATAACAAAGAAGGACTGTTGCAAAACGTGCGACAATATAATACTTTATGGAGAACGTTTTGTGGCAGCCTATTATATTAGAAATTAAATCGATATTTTCTTAAAATATGATGAAAAGAGGAGCCACCATGCAGAATGATATCTTATTGGAAGATTATTTGATTAATAAAATGAAAAATCAAGCCAAGGCGGAAGAAAATAAAGAGGGCAAAAAAAGAAGCACCAAGCAGCAGGAGGAAGAAGAAAAAGTACGGAAAGAAAACGAAGATCTGAAAGATAAGAAGATTAGTGAATATGGTCAAACACTTTTGGAAAACGGAAACAAAGAACATAAAATACATTTATTATCCATTATAGGTGAAATCGAGGGACATGAGTGTTTGCCCCAACATAATAAAACAACAAAATACGAACATGTACTTCCCCAATTGGCTGCAATTGAAGATAGTAATGAAATAGATGGTTTATTAATTTTGATCAATACCGTTGGTGGAGATGTGGAAGCTGGTCTTGCCATTGCTGAAATGATTGCATCTTTAAGCAAGCCAACGGTTTCCTTGGTACTAGGTGGAAGCCATTCCATCGGCGTTCCATTGGCCGTATCGGCTAATTATAGTTACGTTGTTCCTTCGGCAACCATGATTATCCATCCAGTACGTATGAATGGCACGGTTGTGGGAGTAGCCCAAACATTTGAATATTTTGAAAAAATTCAGGATCGAATTATTAAATTTGTCGTGGATCATTCAAAAATTAGTTATACTGACTTTAAGAATTTGATGTTGGATACCCACCAATTAGCCAAGGATGTTGGTTCTATTTTGGTAGGAGAGGAAATGGTAAAGAAAGGGATTATTGATGAGGTTGGCGGCATCAAGGAGGCTCTTAAGATGATAAATACTATGATTGATCAAAGGAAGGAAGCTAAGGGAAATCCTTGATAAGGAAAGAAGGTGTGCATGGAATATGCTTTATACAGCAAGGCCTTTAGAACGGGTTTATGCCGATATGCGTAAGTATGATAAACGTTACCAGAACTCTTATAAAAATACCAATGAAACTACGGATATGGAATATCGTGATGTAGTGTTACCCCATGGTAGAGTTGTTACTAGAAGAGAAGGGGAAAATTATATCATACAAAAAATAAATTCTACCGATATGGGTGACTATTTGAATGATGAGTACTCCCCTGGGAAAGTGTTTAAAAATTAAATTTATTGATGATTTATATGGCGCTATGTCCACTAGGACTGGCGCCATTCCCTTTTCCAACTTAAGTTTAGGTTGCAAGTAATTTTTAATAAAGGTATAATTAAATTTGGGAATGAATCATTTGGATATAAATGAAATCATTAGAAAATTGAAAAAAGGAGGATTCTAATGGCTTCTAAACGTAATACGAAAAAGTCTTCCAATACACGGAAGAAAAAAATAGATCAAAAAACGCAAAGAAGAATGAAGGAAGAAGGGGCAATGCAGGATGAGATAATTCTGGTGTTTACCCTCGTAATATCCATTCTACTTTTTTTAAGTAATTTAAATTTAAGTGGTAAGGCAGGAAAGTTTGTCAGTGATATTGTCTTTGGGATGATTGGCGTAGAAGCATTTCTTTTGCCTTTTGTGGTATTCTTTGTAACCGCATTTCATCTATCCAATCCTGGTAGTAAAAGAGCTGGAAGAAAGATTATCAGTGTCTTTGTTTTTTTAATTGCTTTGGCTGCTTTTATTGAACTTGTGACCAATGGTTATGTGGAGAGTTTAAAAATCTTTGATTATTACACCAATTCTTCAAATAACAGAAATGGTGGAGGTATTATAGGTGGAATTCTGGTGATGTTATTCGCAGGACTCTTTGACACCGTAGCCACTTACATAATACTCATTGCAATAATGATCATATCAATGATTGTGATCACTGGTAAGGCTATTCTAACTCAATTAGCACGGGTTGGTAAATCAACAATGGAGGAAAGAATCGAATATCAGAGACTAAAAAGAGAACAAAAAGAAGCTGAGGAACCGGAAGAAAAGAAGGTTAAGTCCTTTAGGAGACCACCAAAAACTTTTATTTTAGATGAGGAGTTATCGGCGAATACTTCTACGGTAATGCCATGCGAAGAGGAGAAGACTTTACAAAATAATCGTAAGGAAGCACGCAAGAAGAAATCAAAAGGTAAAGATATCGATGATCTACCAATCTTGGATTTAAACCATATATTTGACCAGAAGGAGAGTTCCCCAATCTCTAATGATAGTAATTTAGTTATGGGGGATGCAGATACCATACCAAGTTATGAGGATGAACTTCGTAATAAGTTTGGGAGTGGGGTGGATGCGGTAGGAGCAAATATAAATCCTCTAGAAGGGGACAAGCCCGCTGATTATTCAGGAGAAGTATCGGAACATATCCCAAGCAAGATGGGTTCTACAGGTGTAGA
>DUNZ01000161.1 GCA_012839085.1 Clostridiales bacterium | reverse complement strand
TCGTTCTTTTCATAATATATGTAATAGCCTTCTTGCTTTGTAAGACCACCATTCTCATAGACCATAAAGGTTTCTTCTTTTTCCATGTTATCATAGGTTAACAAAGTTTTATCCTGACCAGCAAAATTGTCCACATGGGTTTTTAAAATCTTTTCTTTGTCTTCGAAAAAGTATCCTGGCCCACCTAAAAACCAACCCACAATTTCTACATCGGAAAAATATTTCTTGATCTTTTCATAAATATCGGTCCAAGCATCATTGGAAAATATAATTTCATTCGCCACTTCTATATTTTCTACTTCGATTGCACCTGTAATAAAAATATTTCTGCTAGTCTCATTCTTGATATACTGCCCAACCAATACCGCCACTTTACAATTCGTATAATCCTCACCGGTCAATTGTCTAATATAAGTCATTACGTAGTCTTCTACATAAATCTTTTTAATTGCACTACTTTTTCCAACCTGGCGAATATTCTTTGGCATCTTAAAGCTGTTGGTCACTTTATTCGTGCCCTTGTCTCCACTTTCCTTGCTATGTATTGTTTCAATCATGAAATTCGCTCCTATTCCTAATGATTTATGCATAGAACCCCAAAAATATAAATAATAATAACACATTTCGGACAGGCTTTTTGTCATATTTGGTTATGATTTACAAATAAGTTGTCATCAGGATTCTACCCTAAAGCATACAATTCGAAGGAATTCCATTTCGCTCTACGATATTTTTATTCTATGTCATCGAATAAATAATAATTTTGCAGTATTTTTTTACACAATAAATGGTTTTGAATGTCTATTTTTAAACAATATGGTAATACTTAACCTAAGATTTATAATTGGATGTGGAGGTATTATGAAAATTTTCTTTAAAGGTAGGAGTATAAATTATTTTGATTCATCCGAGAAAAGTTCGGCATACGAACTTGGACAGATGCTTTCAGATATTTTATTAGAACATGTTAGATCAAATCGAAGTATCGTTTTTTTGTGTATTGGCTCTGATCGAGCAACCGGTGACAGTCTAGGTCCTATTATTGGTTATAAGCTATCCAAGTTTAATAAATTTAATAACTTTTACATTTATGGGACTTTGGAAGAACCGGTTCATGCCAAAAATCTAGAAAGCACCATTGAAAGGATCAATAATAAACACGAGGATGCATTTATTGTCGCAATCGATGCCTCCTTAGGAAAATCAAATCATATCGGATATATTACCTTTGGCGAGGGTCCCTTAAAGCCAGGGGCCGGCGTAGATAAAAAATTACCGGCCGTTGGAGATGTATTTATAACTGGAATCGTTAATTTCTCGGGAATGCTTGACCATATGCTTTTACAGACCACAAGGCTAAATGTAGTTATGTCAATGGCAGATCACATCTGCCTGGCTATAGGTTATAGCATGTATCAATTGAATGCACTCACACTTCAATAGCAAAACCTGAATAGGTTTTATTATAATTTCATTACTTCCGTATTCATATTTTGACGGTAAAATGCAATAGCCTCCGAAACTGTTTGTGCATTTCCCGCTTTCAGGATGTTAGTTAAGGCATCTAATCGATCTAATGTCATCAAATCTTTCCCTAAGATTGGTTCATACTCACTTGCAATTTTTAGCGTTAGAGCCTTAACTTTATCCTCCATTTGCGAGGATTTTGCACAAATATCATCATGTTCCGATTGCAGACGGTTTAACTTTTCTTCATATCTACTTTTGATTTCTGATGTTATTATAAGGTTAGTCGTATTATCAAAAGTAAGCAGTGCTGATTTCTTTTGTTCTACGATTTCATCCGATTTTTTCTCTAGTTTAGCAATTTCCGTATCAAAATTTTCAAGTCCATAACTACTTTCATCACTATCTTTCATAATGCTTTTCTTTATGGCAGACATTTTTTTCTTGTTTTTCATCATTTCAGATCTAAGCCCTTTGATCTGATTCATCACCTCTGGATTTTTTTCCTTAGTAAAGTTACCAATCAATACATAGATTATACCAATCACCAAGATAGAAAATACGTAGGATAGAATCAAGTATAGGGTCTTTTCCTCTGGAAGAACAAAAAAGTAAATTCCGCAAGGTATTACAAATAGAGCCAATAATAAAGTTAATAGAATAATAAGAAAATCACCAAAATATTTGGGAAGATATAGGGCATAAAAAACCCTGGTGTTGCAAAAAGAAGGTAGTCGTTTTTGCTTCAACAAAGTCTTGATTTCTAGTGTTAGTCGATTGTTATCTTCTCTTAAATAGGTTGTTTCCGCCTGGATACGCTCTGATATTTTTGAATTTTTATGCTTGTCCCTCTTATCTTTGGCTTTCTTTACTTTTGCCTGTGACTTGTGAATTTGTTTATCAAAGGTATCTTCAATCTCCTGTCTACGCTTTTTTAGAGTGGATGTAATTTCTTCCGAAAGCGCCTTTTCAACAGATTGAATCTCCTTCTTTACTTTCTCCTCCTGTGCAGTTAATGAATCATACTGCGTTTGAAATCCTTGTAATTCCAACAAACACTCCTTAATTTCCTGTAAGGTTTCAACACCGCCCGATAACAAACTATTACCATCCATAGTAAATCCCCCATTGTACAATTTTTCTAAGGTACCATTTACATTTGTTCTTGCTTTCATTATTACCGATTACTATTCATCTTTCAACTAGTAACTTTTTTGCTGCTATAGATTTTTATATGGATTTATAGTTATATTATATCACCGTGTTTCTAATGTTGCAAAATATTTCCTAGATAAAATAAGAAGCCATATTCTCTGCCCCTTAAGAAAAGACAAAATTAGTATATAAAGCAAAACAAGCTGACTACTTATGATACAAAGCCCATAAATAGACAGCTACTCCTTACTAAAACACCTGTTTATTCATTATTCTAAGCTGATAATCAAATCAACTTTACCCTAAATGATATATTCGGCATGATCATTCTCTGAGCGAAGTACTTTCGCTAAACTACTAGGGAACTGGCTTCTACAATGATTACATTCTATGTAATCCCGATCTGATTTTAGTTCCCTTTTATCATATTTATAAGATTGAAATGCATCCCGATTTTTTAATCCAGGGGCATCCGAATCTATAATATATGAGTAAACATAACTAGCTTCATACCTAAGGGTTAAATCTTTGCTCTTGCATACAGGACAGATATATTTATTATTATTTTTCATTGATACAAATGCTCCTTCACAATAATAACTATATCTTCATCTTTTCTCAATCACCAAAAAAATATACATTTTTATACTGGTTTATAGTCTCTGTCCACAGCCTTTACAAAAACTTGCATCCTCATCGTTTAAAGTACTACAATTTCTACATTTTATCTTAATAACTTCTTTTTGTTGATTATCAATAGAGCTAGTAATTTTATCAACAAAATCAATATTGTTAATTACATCGCTAATCATACCACCTTTTGCTTCATTAAAAGGTCTCAGATCTTCCCGCGCCTGGTCTGGGTCTAGAATAAGACCTGAACCCGCTGCACCTTTTGCACCTATGTTCGTAACATACCCACCTGCAATCATTAGAATGATACCAATTACGGCATTGATAAAGGGTGGTTGCTTTGAAAACATCAAATCTGGTTCACCCATCATTTTGGCAAACATTACAAACACCGATAAAAATAGGATGATACCTAAGATAATCATTCCTAGCCCAACATAATATGTAGTTTTTCTCTTGTTGGATATCTTTGACATAAAGTCACCTCCAATATTTAGACAGAGCATTGAATACCATTATATCATATACTATTTTATTAAGATCCTAGTTTTTTCTTTCTTGTTATAATTAAATATATAAATCCACCAAAAGTAAGTATACCAAAGATTATCATGAACAAAGTATTGTGGTTATTTGAACCTGCAATAAATATTGAAGTTGGACCATCTGCCCCTCCGATCACTCCTATACTTTTATTCTTACTTATTCCTATGCTTTTATTGAGTTTATAGGAAAGATATGCTGGCATTATATAGTCTAATCCAATCATTAAAATGGTAATAACAAGATTGACAATTGTTAGTACCCATATTACCTTTCTAAATTTCATCCTTTTCATTGATTCATCCCCTTTCTACAAACCCACATTTTTTGACTCAGGGTTTTCATAGTTCACGTTACACTA
>DUNZ01000160.1 GCA_012839085.1 Clostridiales bacterium | reverse complement strand
TCCCCCAACCTAATGCATCCCAATAAACTAACACAGCAATCCTAGTCTTAGGTCCATAATCCCCATCCACTGATAATTTGGGTAACCAAGTGGGAATAACAAGATTGAGTTTTTCTTGAGCCCATTTAATATCAACGTTTGAGGATTTAGGGGTAATTGACTTCGTTGGAACATATTTTTCCGGAATGTACTTAACACCAGTATATTCACATAAACCACTGGCAATTTCCACAGCACTTTCCTTCCAGAAGGCTTCATTTGCCATCATGGTTAGAGCCTCCCGCTCATTGGTCATAAAGGCTAATTCTACAAGAATAGCTGCCTTAACATTTAGATTCTTGACGTTACACATTGCTAAAGAGGCGGTATTAACACCTCTATTTTTTTGACTGGTACCTTTAATTAAATGTTTTAAGACCGTTTCAGCCAGCTTCTTACTTTTTCCAGACTGCTTATCATGAATATAGACCCCAACCCCCTCTGCTGAGTTAAAGCTTGCGCCATCACCATAGGCATTGAAATGGATGGATACACTGTAGTCGCAGGCTGCTGATGCTATTATTTTCTGACGGTCACCTACAGGCCGATCGGGATCATCAAAGGCATTGTCGTTATCCCATCCCGTCCGAATGGTTTCAAATCCACAGCGCTTAAGCTCCTGTTCTAACAAATAAGCAACACCAACATTGGCAATGTGTTCTTTAAGTTGTTCTCCCTTTTTAACTGTAAGTTTATCTGAGATTTTCACATCCTTTGGAAACGGAGGGGTTCTTTTGCCGGCGGTATTGCTGCCGTGTCCTGCATCGATAGCTATCTTTATTGCCACAATTCCACTCTCCTTATATTGCAATACCTCTGTTACCTTTGTTATCATAATCTATGCACTACTCAGATAAAAAATAACGTTGTCAATGCAAAATAGGAATTTCTATGTCTTCTTCCTTGCCTATGTTTTATCCATAAAAACAAAAAATTTAAAATTAAGACTTGCATTTTTTCCTAATAGATGGTATAAATATAAAGTGTCAAAAATGCGGGTGTAGTTCAATGGTAGAACACTAGCCTTCCAAGCTAGATACGTGGGTTCGATTCCCATCACCCGCTTTTTTTGTTGCAAAATTTTAAACCATCTTACTTTCTTATATTTATTTCTTTTAACATACTTATCTTTTTTCTAATAATTTCAGTTTATTTTCTTAATTCTCATTATCATATCGCTTCATAGATTTCAATTACCATATCCTTGACCCATAAACTATGATAAACAAGTCTTATTCCATCATTTTACACATAAAATTACAGAAAGAAGCAATGGAAGGTACATGTATGTACAGCAATTTTTTTTATTTTATATGCCTTTGTACAGAAATAACTGTATGCGTAATAGTCATACCATTCCTATTGTTATTCCTGAAAAATGACGAAACTCCGGTCAAACCCCCAGCAAGTGGCAGTGATGAAAAGCAAGAAGATAAACCTAAATATAAGATTTTATTTTTTAAAAATGAAAGTACCCAATAAAACACCCCTGCCAATACTGACAGGGGTAAATTTTATATTTATTAAATTTCTATACGATACTTTTTCCTAGAACTTACCAGCCTCAGCTGCTTCTTGGATTGATACTGCTACAGCCACTGTAGCACCAACCATAGGGTTGTTACCCATACCAATTAATCCCATCATTTCTACATGGGCAGGTACGGAGGAAGAACCAGCAAACTGTGCATCAGAGTGCATTCTACCCATAGTATCTGTCATACCATAGGAAGCAGGACCTGCTGCCATATTGTCAGGATGAAGGGTTCTACCAGTACCACCACCGGAAGCAACGGAGAAATATTTCTTACCTTGCTCTAAACATTCCTTCTTGTATGTACCTGCAACTGGATGCTGGAATCTTGTAGGATTGGTAGAGTTACCTGTAATAGAAACATCCACGCCTTCCTTATGCATAATAGCAACGCCTTCGGATACATCGTTTGCACCGTAGCAGTTTACTGCTGCTCTAGGTCCATTGGAATAAGCCTTGCGGAATACTTCCTTTAATTCTCCTGTAGCGTAATCATACTCAGTTTCTACAAAGGTAAAGCCATTGATACGGGAAATAATCTGAGCCGCATCTTTACCAAGACCATTTAAGATTACTCTTAATGGTTTCTTTCTTACTTTATTAGCTGACTGTGCAATACCGATTGCACCTTCTGCTGCTGCAAAGGACTCATGACCAGCTAAGAATGCAAAACATTCTGTCGTCTCTTCTAATAGCATTTTACCAAGATTACCATGGCCTAAACCTACTTTTCTCTGATCTGCAACAGATCCTGGGATACAGAATGCCTGTAAACCTTCACCGATTGCTGCCGCAGCGTCTGCAGCTTTTCTAGCGCCTTTTTTAATTGCTATCGCAGCACCTACTATGTACGCCCAACATGCATTTTCAAAGCAAATTGGTTGAATTCCTTTTACCATATTGTATACATCAAGTCCGGCATCCTTAGTGATCTTTTCTGCCTCTTCAATGGAAGCGATGCCATTACTGTTAAGTACAGAATTGATTTTATCTATTCTTCTCTCATATGATTCAAATAAAGCCATTGTATGTATCCTCCTTTACTATTCGCATCTTGGGTCAATAATCTTAACGGCATCTTCAACACGTCCATATTGACCTTTTGCTTTCTCATATGCTGTGTTCGGGTCATCACCTTTTTTAATGAAATCCATCATTCTACCAAGACTTACAAATTGATAACCAATGATTTCATTGTCAGCGTCAAGAGCAATGCCAGTTACATAGCCTTCTGCCATTTCAAGGTAACGAGGTCCCTTAGCTAAGGTTCCATACATGGTACCTACCTGGCTTCTTAGACCTTTACCTAAATCCTCTAAACCAGCACCGATTGGAAGTCCATTCTCGGAGAAAGCACTTTGAGTTCTACCGTAAACGATCTGTAAGAACAACTCTCTCATAGCAGTATTAATAGCATCACATACCAAGTCAGTATTTAAAGCTTCAAGAATTGTTTTACCTGGTAAAATTTCTGAAGCCATAGCTGCGGAGTGAGTCATACCAGAACATCCAATAGTTTCAATCAAAGCTTCCTGAATGATACCATCTTTTACATTTAAGGTTAATTTACAAGTACCCTGTTGTGGTGCACACCAGCCCACACCATGAGTTAAACCAGAGATATCTTTTACTTCCTTTGCCTTTACCCATTTTGCTTCTTCAGGGATTGGTGCTGCGCCATGGTTTACACCTTGGGCAACTGGACACATCATTTTTACTTCATGTGAATAAATCATGTTGTTAATACTCCTTTCAATTTACATAATTCGCATATTCTCTAAAGTACATCATAAGTAACAGCCTAAGATATTACTTATGTTCGCGAGCTTTTACCACACAAGGCTTTTTTATGATTGTGAGCCAACTCACTACAATGGCTTGCCCTATCATTTTAACCTTTGCGAGTCTGTTATTTACTTAACATATTTTCGCACAAATTCCTCCATAAGTCCAGAGTAATTTTGCTTTTTATTATTTATAGGCCTAATTTTAGCCTGGCTATTGGTATAGTCAGGCTGTGTTTTATAATATGTCTACTTATTATTAATTAAATCCTACTATAATGAATTTGTATAATAGGTGAGAAGATGATGCTGATTAATATTTTCCGCAGATTTCACCAGCTTTTTTGTAAATACTTTTCTCAGGTACATATCCCCTAACCATGGATAGAGGATATATATTGGAATTTCTACCAACAACAGTACCAGGGTTTAAAACACTATTACATCCCACTTCTACATTATCCCCTAAGATAGCACCAAATTTCTTTAAACCAGTTTCTAGGCTTTCTTCACCGCTTCTAACCTTAACTAAGGTCTTATCCGATTTCACATTGGAAGTAATGGATCCCGCTCCCATATGCGCCTTATAGCCTAGAATGGAATCCCCAACATAATTATAATGGGGAACCTGAACCTTATTAAATAAAATTACATTCTTTAACTCCGTTGAATTTCCCACTACTGCACCTTCACCTACGATAGCACTACCACGGATAAAGGCACAATGCCTTATTTCTGCATCTTTTCCTATGATTGCCGGTCCATTGATGGATGCAGTAGGTGCTACTTTGGCTGATTTGGCAATCCATATGTCATCGCCCATTTTATTGTATTCCTCACTGGATAAGGTCTTACCTATTTGTAAGATACCATCCTTGATTCTATTCAATACCTCCCAAGGATAGGTACACCCCTCAAAGATATCAGCTGCAATTGTTTGCTCCAAATCCAATAGTCGATTAATATTCAATTGTTCCATACATAATCCCCCTTGTTTGTAATCCATAGGCTTGTTTATAACCAATACATTTGCTTGCAATTAATACACTCATTTGCAATCAATACACTCGTTTGTGATTAATACTTTTGTTTGCGATTAATACTCTCGTTTGCGATCAATACAAAACTAAAACCTAGGTTATTGATTCATCCTTCTTTGATCTCCATACTTATTCGTCAGAAATCGATTTGTCAGTAATCAATCTTATTGATTCCTTCTTCATTTCATCTTATGTTTCCTCTAGTACTTTCTAGTACCTTAATTGGAAAGCCAAGTGTTTTTCTCATTCTTCTAGTATTTAACTTATCATTGCACATTCTACCATGGAAGTCTTCAACTAGCTCTCCCTTACTGTGTAGATCAATTTAAAGAAATCCGATTTTAGTAGATCCGATTCAATTAGCTTTTATAATGCTTTGCAGCCTCATAAAAATATTGTTTTAAAATTTGCTGATTATTTAAAGCCTTTACCCCTTCCACCATCCGACTTACAAATCGCTCCAGTTTCTCCGTATATTCTTCACTACTAATCTCTCCATTGGCCACATAGGTTAGACCCTTTTCCCAACTGGCTGTCAATTCCGGGTTTAATAAGGATTTTATGGAGGCATTGACTACCTCATAAATCATTTCCCCTAGAAGGGTGGGGGTAATAATCTGAGTCTTCTTATTCAGCTTTAGATATTCTATTTTCACTAATTTATTCAATATCTCCGCCCTAGTTGCAGAGGTTCCGATACCACTTCCCTTTATCTGAGCTCGCAATTCTTCATCTTCAATTAATTGCCCGGCATTTTCCATAGCCAAGATCAGAGATCCGGAACTGTACCGTTTCGGTGGTGAGGTTTCTCCTTCCTTTATGGTAAGAGATTGCACTGGAAGGAACATCCCTTTCTTTAATTTCATAATAATTTCAAATAAGGAACGATCGGAATTCTCTTCCTCTCCTTCTTCGGGATCTTCTTTTTCCTGAGCTGTCCCATTAATGTAAGAAGAGGGTTTACCCTTATCTTTATTTCCCACTACTTTAAGATAACCTTCCTCTTCTAAGACACGAATATTGGTAAAGAAGAATTCCGTATTAATCTTAAAGGTTAATCCTACCTTTCGATATTTTGCCGCCGGATAAAATATACTTAAGAAGCGTTTCACAATGGTTTCATAAACCCTGGCTGCTGTATAGGAAAGAGAAGGGAGCGTATTCAAGCCCTGTCCCGTAGGTATAATGGCATAGTGATCGGTTATCTGACTATCATTTACATACCTGGTCTTAGCTATGTTTTTGTAGGATCCCATCTCCAGGATTTCATTGACATAAGGTTGCATGTTTTTTAAACCTTGCAAGCCTTTGATATTCTTATAAATCTCCTTGGCTACCGCTGTAGATAAGACTCTGGCATCCGTTCTAGGATATGTGACCAGTTTCTTTTCATAGAGGTCCTGGGTAATTTTTAGGGTCTCATCAGGACTTATCTTGAAACTTTTGGAACACTCATTCTGAAGTTCTGCAAGGTTAAATAATAAAGGAGGATTTTTATTCTCTCTCTTTTTTTCAATTTGACTTATTTGTGCTAGAAGCTTATTTTCATCCTGCGGTTCAGCTAGGGAATTCCAAGTCCCATCCTCATTGGTTTTTGGAATGGAACCCACCAATTCGGATATCATTTTTATGGCTGATGTTTTTTCACTGAAACCATTTTCCTTATAAAGCAGAGGGGAGGCAAAATACTTAGAACCCTCTACTGCCTTGAACTCGCTGTTCAATTCTCTTCCCTCTACCTCAATAGCCGCAATAACACGATAGAAGGGGTTTTTTACGAAATTCCTTATCTCCCTCTCCCGTCGAACCACCATACCAAGAACACAAGTCATAACTCGTCCTACGGAAATAGCAAACCATTTCTTAGAATTATAAAAGGAATTCACCTCATTACCGTATTTCAAGCTAAGGATTCTGGAAAAATTGATTCCCATGAGATAATCCTCTTGGGCTCTTAGATATGCCGAGGCAGATAAATTATCATATTCGGACAAGGGTTTTGCTTCTCGAATTCCACGAAGAATTTCTTCCTCGGTCTGCGAATCAATCCAAACCCTTTTTTTCACCTTTGAGGCTGGTACCTTTGCCATCTGATCTACCAAACGATATATGTACTCTCCTTCTCGTCCAGAGTCTGTACAGACATAAATCGTATCCACATCCTTGCGATTGAGCAGCTCCTTCACAATCTGAAACTGCTTCTTTACATTGGGGATGACCTCATACAAATATTTCTTTGGAAGAAAAGGCAAAGTCTGCATACTCCACTTTTTTAATGCAGGATCATAGCTTTCAGGGTAACACATAGTAACCAAATGTCCCACACACCAGGTTACGATTGCATTTTCCGACTCTATGTAACCATCCCGTTTACTTCCGGAAATCTTCAATGCCTTTGCAAATTCCGTTGCAACACTAGGTTTTTCTGCAATATATAAACTTTTTGACATAATAAACCAACCTTTGTTTAGGAAAATCCCTATAGATATCTAGGAAATTTCCTTTATTTTGTTATAGAAAAGACTTATGATAATTCAAAGAACTTTTCTTTTCCATGACCAGTCTGACTTAACAAACTCTAATATTATAAAAAACAGAAATGGATTCATCCAGCCATCAAAGCAAGATAATCCATACTTATCATTACTAGTATACCTTAAAAAGCTCCATAGGACAATTCAATTTTCATCAGCAAAATCACAAATTATATCCTTATTTTTATTGAATTAAACCAAAGAATCATATAGAATATATGTAGTATTCAAAACCACTATACAAAGCACTAAGGGAGGAAAACATGAAATCATATCAAATCTTTAGTGATTCATCCTGCGATTTACCAGTTAGTTTATTAGAACAGTATCAAATTCAACTGATACCATTTTACCTAAGCTTCGATGCGGAAAACTATTATAAAGAAAACATCGAGATTAGCAATGAAGAATTTTACGAAAAGCTTATGCAGAAAAATGTTTTTCCTAAAACTTCACTCCCTTCCGTGCAGGATTATATAAAAGCATTTAAACCTGTTCTAGAGGAGGGACAGGATCTTATATGTTTATGCCTAACCCACAAATTTAGTGGCTCCTTTCAATCAGCGGTGAATGCAAAGCAAATCCTTGAGGAACAGTTTCCAGAAGCCAAAATTCATATTATAGATAGCATTCAAGCAACCGCAGGCCAAGGTATCCTACTACTACAACTAGCATATATGAAAGAAGCTGGCTACCCGATTGAAAAATGTGTGGAAGATATCAATCATTTAAAATCCACTGCAAGAATTATGTTCACAGTAAATACCCTGGAATATCTAGCCAAGGGAAGGCGAATCGGCAAAGTAACATCTCTTGCAGGGGATATGCTGGATATCAAGCCTCTAATACAATTAAAAGAAGCCGAGTTAATCCCTTATTCCAAAGTTAGAGGACGTAAGAAATCTTTAAACAAAATATTTATGATGGTAGAAGAGTATTTTAAAGAAACTGGGGAGAATCCTAAAAAATACGATTTTTGTATTGCTAATGCTACCACCATGGAGGATGCCCTCTATCTACAGGGTCTATTGGAAGATTTTATTGGCCGTAAAATCAATTATCCTATTTTCCAAATCGGAGTTACGATCGGTAGCTACGTTGGACCTGGTGGAATTGGAATTTGTTTTGTTAAGAAATTCAATTCTATTTAAATAATATTCTTAATATAAGATCGAAAACCAATGGAAGGGGGATAAGAAAAATGACACCAAAGCAAGTATACTATGAAAACCTAGCGGATAGTCTAATTGAAAAGTTTAATAAAAGAGGAATTGAAGGATATTATTGCAGTACCCGTGAAGAAGCCTTGTTAACAGCAAAGCGCTTTCTCACACCCGGTTGTTCCATATCTTGGGGTGGGTCGGAGACCTTGGATGAAATCGGACTTTTGGATGACTTGAAAGCATCGGATTACATTATATACGATCGCCATAAGGCAAAAACTCCGGAAGAAAGATCCCAGATCTACGGCAAAATTGTCACTGCGGATTTTTATTTCATGAGTTCCAATGCCATTACCCTAGATGGCCAACTGGTAAACATCGATGGTTCAGGAAATAGGGTTGCCTGTCTCATCACAGGACCCAAAAATGTAATTATAATTGCAGGAATGAATAAAATAGTAACAGATGTTAATACAGGGATTGAGCGGGTTCGCAATATGGCCACTCCTCCCAACGTCGTAAGACTTAATCTGGATACTCCTTGTGCTCAACTAGGAAAATGCGCTAACTGTCTTGTGGATGATTGCATCTGTTGCCAAATCGTTATTACAAGAAAATCAAGAATACCAGGACGTATCAAAGTAATATTGGTTGGTGAAGAACTGGGCTATTAAGAATAATGAATTTGCCGATTTACTTTAAGACACCAATGGAAGATTCTTTAATCACAGTATCATTGTAAAAATAATCTATAAATATACATAATAAAATAAATATTATAAGGGAAAGAAGGTTGAGTCCATGTCAAAGACAGATTGCTGTACAACAGATAAAAACGCAACCTCCGTTACGGTCAATGTTGACGTTACAAAAATCGTAAAATATGTTTGTATGACCGGAGTTATGATCGTAGGAATTATCTTTGGAACCAAATGTTTTCAAAAGATGATAACCGAAGGACTATTAATGGATAAAGAATAAACTTTTTCCTAAGTAATAAGAATATGCTCCCTTCTAGCTGTTGGCAAAACAATCACTTGCTTGCCTAATACTTGCTTACCTAGAAGGGAGCATTTTTGTTTTATTTTTTATAGGATGGTTATAAAATCATCTTTAATATAACGGATATTTATCGGTTAGGGTTTTTACCATTTCCATAGCTTTTTCTTTATTGGCATCAACATCCTTAATTAAAAGATAAATCGTTTCTGCAATCACATCCATATCTTCTGTATTCATTCCTCTAGTGGTTACTGCTGCAGTACCCAGGCGAATACCACTGGTAACAAATGGAGAAGCAGGATCATTGGGAACCGTATTTTTATTACAGGTAATATTGGCAGTCTCCAATAATTTTTCCGCATCCTTACCAGTTACCCCCATATTTTGAAGGTCTACCAGCATAAGGTGATTGTCAGTTCCTCCGGAAACCAATTGGAAGCCACGTTTCATTAAACCATTTGCTAAAGCCTGAGCATTTTCTACTATTCTTTTTGCATAGTCCTTAAAACTAGGATCCAGGGCTTCTTTAAAGCATACTGCCTTAGCAGCAATCACATGCATCAAGGGTCCTCCTTGAATTCCTGGGAATACCGATTTGTTTAATTTGTGTTCTGCTGCAAATTCAGCACTGGAAAGTATCATACCACCTCTTGGTCCTCTTAAGGTTTTATGGGTCGTGGTAGTCGTTACATGGGCATAAGGAATCGGGCTCTGATGACAACCAGCTGCTACAAGTCCAGCAATATGTGCCATATCTACCATGAGATATGCACCTACTTCATCGGCAATTTCCCTGAATCTCTTAAAATCGATTTTTCTTGCATAAGCACTGGCACCAGCAATAATTAGCTTCGGTTTTGATTCCTTTGCTATTTCAAGTACCTGATCATAGTCAATATAACCTTGATCATCTACACCATAAGGTACAATTTTATAGTAACTACCACTCATATTTACTGGACTTCCATGGGTTAAATGACCACCATGTGCCAAATTCATACCCATTACGGTATCACCAGGCTGTAATAAAGCAAAGAATACCGCCATATTTGCCTGAGCACCTGAATGAGGTTGAACATTTACATAGCTACATCCAAATAATTTTTTCGCCCTTTCAATAGCAAGATTCTCAGCCATATCTACGAATTCACAACCACCATAATACCTTTTACCCGGATACCCCTCCGCATATTTATTCGTCAGCTGGCTCCCCATAGCTGCCATAACTGCTTTACTAACAAAGTTCTCGGAAGCAATTAACTCAATGTGGTTATTCTGTCTAGCAATTTCTAAAGACATGGCCTCTGCCAATTCTGGGTCGTATAATTTTACATCATCAAATGAGTACATTCTTCTTTTTCCTTTCCGTTTTTTTTTGTTTATTTCTAATATTTCTAAGAGAATTTAAATTTCTATCAATCTTAGCTCGGATTATAACACAATTTTGTGATATATGGAAGTCAAAACTAGGGTAGTTCTATTAATAATGCTTATCTTATTTCTTATTTTTTTGAATAAACATACATAGACCTTTTATAAAAAGTAACAAAAACCATATCCTAGATTCTAACTTTTCTATCAATCGCTATATTCTAGCATTCATATCAATAACCGGATTCCTACATTAATTATTAATTATCAATATCCAGTTTCCTACATTAATATCAATATCCGGTTCTAATCTTAATAGCAACAACCATATTCTAACATTTATGT
>DUNZ01000159.1 GCA_012839085.1 Clostridiales bacterium | reverse complement strand
GTCAGAATGTGTTTTTTGTAAATCGATATGATTATAAAAGAATGATACAGTGGGGATTAGTAAAAAAAGAGCAAGCTACCCTCCTCAATGGGCCTGGTGTCAATCACTTGTATTATATGAAAAAAAAGATGCCGGAAACAGATGTTGTCTGTATGATAGCCCCACTCTTAAAATCAAAAGGAATTTTTGAGTTTATTGAAGCTGCCAAAATCGTACATAAAAAATACGAGCATGTAAAATTTTTATTGGTTGGAAAATATGAAGAAGGGCCGGATATTATTACAGAAGACGATTTGGAAGAAGTCTTAGAAAGTGGTATTATTTATTTTTGCGGATTTCCCGATGATGTTAGAACCTATCTTGAAGTTTGTAGTATCTTCGTTCTTCCCTCATACTATGAAGGAAATGCCCGACAAATTATTGAAGCAGAGGCGATTGGAAGGCCTATTATTACAACCACGGCTCCCGGTTGTAGGGATAGCATTATCGATGGTTATAATGGTTTTTTGGTGCCTCCTCGTAATGGGAAGGCTTTGGCAAGAAAAATCTTACTCTTACTAGATTTCAAAGAATTAAAATTGAAGATGGCTGAAAATTCATATGAGTTGTGTAAAGAAAATTATGATGTGGAGAAAATCAACCAGGTGATTTTAGAAAAATTAAAACTAAAGTCCAACTAATGTTCTAAGAAAGTATGGATTTCCCAGATAACGTTAAAGATCTTGTGTTACTAAGGTCTAACTAATATTCTAAGAAAGTGCTACTAAAAATAAATCCTAAGAAAGTGGGAGCTGTCGCTGGAACCCTTGAAAAATAGTGAAGCGGCAGCTTTTTTTATATAGAGAAGTTTTCTGAGCTTGCCGATGAAAGATGAGATAAAAGGTGCTTCCTCTAGGATTGCTGTGAAATTATTGATTTTACACATTTTGTGGACTATAATACATTAAAGCTACACCAAATATGAGGAGAAGAATATGGTTCGTATTTTAGTAGTTGATGACGATAAAAACACCCGTAGATATATAGAAGCAGTACTGAAAGCGGAGAATTATACTGTATTTACCGCCACAAATGGTGAGGAAGCACTGGAGCTGATGGACAGAGAGCATATCGATTTAGTGGTTCTAGATATTATGATGCCCAAGATGGATGGTTATGAGTTTACAAAAGCACTGCGAGATAGTAACAATAATCTTCCAATTCTTATGGTTTCTGCCAAGCAACTGCCAAAAGACAAACGCAAGGGCTTCCTTGTGGGAACAGACGATTATATGACAAAGCCCTTTGATGCGGAAGAAATGATTTTGCGTATCAAAGCACTTCTTCGTCGTGCCCAGATTGCCAGTGAACAAAAAATTGTTATTGGAGATGTAACTTTAGATTATAACAGCTTTACAGTGAGCAAAGGAAATGAAACACAAGAACTTCCCCAAAAAGAATTTTTGCTTCTTTATAAGTTGCTTTCCTACCCGGGAAAAATATTTACCCGTATTCAACTAATGGATGAAATCTGGGGAAATGATAGTGAATCCGGATGGGAAACCGTAACGGTGCATATAGGAAGGCTTAGAAAAAAATTTCAAGGCTGGGAAGAATTCGAGATAGAATCTGTTCGAGGACTCGGATATAAGGCGGTGAAAAAGATATGAAACGAATAGAGAGGAAGCAGCGACTGGCTTTGACCATGTTATTTTCATCCGTTGTATTTTGCTTTTTTATTATGACCATGCTAATCGTGGGTGGTGCAATCATCTTTTTAGTCCAAAAGGGAATTTTAAAGCATGGCAGCGATGTACCCAGAGTGGAACACTTGATTATCAACATCATGGTTGCCAGTGTAACTCTAGGTTCGATTCTGACAGCGGTGACCAGCCGTATTCCCCTTAAGCCGGTCAATTCTTTTATCAATGCCATGAACCGCCTGGCTTCTGGTGATTATAAGGCACGACTGCATTTTGGTAAATTTTTTGATAAACATCCTACAGCAATAGAATTAACGGAGAGTTTCAACCATATGGCAGAGGAGCTTGAAAAAACAGAAATGCTCCGTTCTGATTTTATTAATAATTTTTCTCACGAGTTTAAAACCCCCATTGTATCCATTGCAGGATTTGCTAAACTTTTAAAACAGGGAAATCTTACGGAGGAACAAAAGGCAGAATATATCAATATTATTGAAGAGGAATCTCTTCGTCTTGCCGCTATGGCCACCAATGTTTTAAATCTGACCAAGATTGAAAATCAAACAATTCTCACAGAAACGTCCGAATTTAATCTTTCCGAGCAAATCCGCAATTGTGTTTTGCTTCTTGAAAACAAGTGGAATAAAAGGAGGATTCTACCTGATCTTGCATTTGATGAATATACCGTTTATGCCAACGAAGAAATGTTAAAAGAGGTTTGGATTAATCTACTGGAAAATGCCATTAAATACAGCGATGAGGGCGGAACAGTGAAGATTGATATAACAGAGATTGAGAGCCGACTTCTAGTTTCCATCACCAATAAAGGGGAGGGAATACCAGAAGAAGCAAAGGAATACATTTTTCGAAAGTTCTATCAGGTGGATGAGTCCCACTCCAGTCCAGGTAATGGTATTGGGCTAGCAATCGTTAAAAGAATCGTGGAGCTGCATGGTGGTGATATTACCGTTTCATCCGGCAACCGTAAGACGGTATTTACCGTTTCCTTACCCAAATAGATATAGTCAATTATATTTCTAATTAATGATTATTGTACTCCCCTTATGGTGGTCTGTTTAGATAATAAACAGTTCACCATATGGAGGAGTATTTTTTAAAAAATAACGGAAGTTTCGTTTCAGTTTAGAAACATAGTTTATTGTTTAGCCCATAAGTATTGAAGGAGGTTTTTATGAAACATTGGTTTTCCACCTTAGGATATAAGCTGAATGGATTTATGCAGGGACGTTACGGTCAAGATGAGCTATCTCGTTTTCTCTTCATGACTGGGCTTATTATGATGATCCTTTCCCGTTTTCCATATCTACATTTATTATATATCCTTGGTTACGCTTTACTGGTATGGTCTTTGATTCGTACCCTATCAAGGAATATCTATAAACGACAGATGGAGCGTAACAGGTATTTTAGCATTAAGAATAAGGTTACACAGAAATTTCGTTTATATAAAAAGATATGGCTTGACCGGAAAACGCACAGATATTATAAATGTCCCAGTTGCAGGGCTAGGATACGGATAAAAAAACCGGGAAAAAGAAAAAAGATTATGGTTACCTGTCCAAAATGTAGACAGAGTTTTGAAAAAAGAACATAAGTAGGTGAGGATAGTATATGATTGACCCTTATAAGGTGCTCGGTATATCTCCGGGAGCCTCACAGGAAGAAATTAAAAAAGCATACAGGAAAAAGGCTAAGGAATGCCATCCCGATCTACATTCAGAAGATCCAGAAGCTGCTAGTAAAATGAATGAGGTTAACCTGGCTTACGAAATGTTGCAAAATCCAAAAAAGTATAAGGCTAAACAAGAGGAAGAGCAAAGAAGACAGCAAGCCCGCACATCCTATGGTAATTACGACCAAGGCAGTCAGCATGATAGGAGACAGGGTTATGGTCAGTCCCAGGGAGCTGGTGGCTGGTATAGTGATTTTGGTGGCTTTGATTTCGAAGATATCTTTGGGTTTGGATTTGGCACAAGGCAATATGACACCAGGCCATTTCCCCAGGCTGGAGATTCTGACCAACTGGTTCGTGCAATCAATGCGATCAACAGTGGGCGTTTTACCGATGGGATTTCGATACTTTCCTCTATGACAAGTGATTATAGGAATTCCCGCTGGTTCTATGTCAGCTCTCTTGCCTATCAGGGGATTGGGGATACAGAAAAAGCGCTGGAGCTTATACAAAAGGCAGCACAGATGGAACCCAACAATCCTATCTATAAGCAACTGTTTCGGGAATACAGTAATAAAAATCAGAGAGCAAGTTTATCAACAGAAGCAAGAGGATTTTACTCGCCATTTGGTATGGTGGGTAGAATTATATTTGGATTTATGGCGGTGCGCTTTATTTTCAATTTGCTTCAGATACTGCTATACGGCTTACTATATGCTCGCTGATAGAAAGGAATAGAAGAATGAGTAAAATAATAGGGATAGATCTTGGAACAACAAATAGTTGTGTAGCTGTTGTAGAAGGTGGAAAACCGGTGATAATTCCTAACGAAAAAGGAAATCGTACTACTCCCAGCCTTGTTGCCTTTACAAAAGATGGGGAACGTCTAGTAGGGGAAGCGGCTATGAGGCAGGCGGTTATTAATAGTGAACGGACAATCAGCTCTGTCAAACGCCACATAGGTAGCCCTTGGAAAAAAGAAATTGACGGAAAGTACTTTTTACCACAGGAAATAAGTGCTATGATACTACGTAAGCTAAAGAGGGATGCAGAAATCTACCTTGGTGAGACCGTAAAGGATGCCGTTATCACGGTTCCTGCCTATTTTAACGATATTCAGCGTCAGGCAACCAAGGATGCAGGTCGTATTGCTGGCTTGAATGTTATACGTATTATAAACGAGCCTACCAGTGCTGCTCTTGCATACGGACTGGATAACGGGACACCGCAGAAGGTTATGGTCTACGACCTCGGTGGTGGTACTTTTGACGTTTCCATTATCGAAATTGGTGAAGGTGTGATTGAAGTTCTGGCTACCAATGGGGATAACCATCTCGGTGGCGACGATTTTGATGATCGCATTACCAATCGTCTTGTAAATGAGATAAAAAAGGAATATCATGTGGATATTAGAAAAGATTTCACCGCATATCGACGGGTAAAGGAAGCTGCAGAGCAAGCAAAAAGAGAACTGTCTAGCTCGGAAAATAGCTATATTACACTCCCTTATCTAATACAGATACGTGGATCTAGCATTAATTTTGAATATACACTTACACAGACCGAATTTAATGATTTGACCCGTGATCTAGTGGAACGGACAGCGATTCCGGTTCAAAATGCATTGATTGACGCTGGAATAGCGGCATCGGAGCTTAGCAAGGTACTATTGGTGGGCGGCTCCACTAGGATACCTGCTGTACAGGATAAAGTTCGGGAGCTAACCGGAATTATCCCTTCACTGAACTTAAATCCTGATGAATGTGTGGCAGAGGGAGCTGCAATTCAGGCAGATACGCTTTCCGTCGGAGCAATCACCCTCCACGGTGGGAATAGCATCCTTTTGCTAGATGTAACCCCCCTTAGCCTGTCCATAGAAACGGTTGGTGGTGTTGCTACAAGACTGGTGGAAAGGAACACCACGATTCCTGTACGCTATTCGAAAATATTCACCACAGCTGCACCCTATCAGCGAAGTGTGGAGATCCATGTTCTGCAAGGAGAACGTCCCATGGCAAAGGATAATAAAACCATCGGAAAATTCAAGTTAAAAGGGATCAAAGCTGCTCCTGCTGGAATTCCACAAATTGAAGTCACCTTTGATATTGATGTAAATGGTATTTTAAAGGTTTCAGCGAAAGATTTGGATACTGGTAAGGAACAGTCCATTACCATTACCGATAACGAGCGAATGTCGGATGCACAAATCGAAGAGGCAATTCGAGACGCAGAAGAGCACATCCAGCAGGATGGTATTCGTCGCCAGGCAGTTGGTATTAGCTTTGAGGCCAATAACTGCCTAAGTCGTGCTGAAACAGCTCTCAGCAAAGTAAAAAAGAAACTTCCCAAGGAAGAAAAGAAGCAGATCAAAGCTGATATTGCTAGTTTGCGAAAACTTCTCGTAAAGGTTAAGCCAGATAAGATGATGGAAAGTGATATATCATCGATTCGCGCTGCCATCCATCAATTAAATTCTAGCAGTGCAAATGCCTGTCATATGGCGGATATTAGTACAGAAAGTAATTAAGGAGGAAAAAATGCTTGAACTTAAGAAGATAACGAAAATTTACCCTACCGGCGGCGAAGACGTCGAGGCACTGAAGGGCATAGATCTAAAGTTCCGAGATAACGAATTTGTTTCGATACTGGGTCCTTCCGGTTGCGGAAAAACAACTATGTTAAACATTATCGGAGGTCTTGATCAGTATACCTCCGGGGATCTAGTAATCAACGGCAGATCCACGAAAGAGTATAAGGGCAGAGACTGGGATACATACCGGAATCATTCGGTTGGTTTTGTTTTTCAAAGCTATAATTTAATTCCACATCAGACGGTACTGGCCAATGTTGAGATTGCCCTTACCCTGTCCGGGGTCTCCAAAAAGGAACGACGCAAAAGGGCAAAGGAAGCCCTGGAGAAGGTTGGTCTTGCCAAACAGATCCGCAAGAGGCCAGCACAATTGTCCGGTGGTCAGATGCAGAGGGTGGCTATCGCCCGTGCCATAGTAAACAATCCAGAGATTATCTTAGCCGATGAACCCACCGGTGCTCTTGATACGGAAACCAGTCTTCAGGTTATGGATATTCTAAAAGAAATCGCCAAAGATCGCCTGGTTATTATGGTTACACACAACCCTGACCTTGCTGAAAAATATTCCACTCGAATAGTAAGAATGCTGGATGGCAAGATTACCAGTGATAGTATGCCTCTATCCGATGAAGAAATGAAGAAAGAAGTTGCCAAGGCACAAAGTAGGGAAGAGAAAAATTGCAGAAAGAAAAAACCTTCCATGTCCTTTGGTACCTCTTTTGGACTATCCCTTAAAAACCTATTCACAAAAAAGGGTAGAACAGCACTAACCAGCTTTGCCGGTTCCATCGGTATTATCGGTATTGCTTTAATCTATGCGGTGTCTCAAGGTACAACCACCTTTATAGACTCTGTGCAGGAGGAAACCCTTTCTTCCTATCCTTTAACGATTGAAGCTCAAAGCGTGGATATATCGTCACTACTCTCTAATTTTATGGGAAAAGCCCAGTCCCTTTCTGAGCATGACAATGATGCTATTTACCAAAAAGCCATGCTATATGAAATGACCAATGCAATGAACTCACTTGAAACACAGGAAAATGATTTGAAAGCGTTCAAGAAATTTATAGAAGAAGAACGTTTCAAGGAAGATAGCAAGCTTAGTACAGCTTTGGCAGGAGTTCAGTATACCTATGATACGGATCTTCTAATTTACACTAAAAATGTAGATGGAACCATTATCCGTTCCGATACGGAAGCCATGACTTTGGAACTTATGAAAAAGTATATTGGCCTAGATATGTCATCTATGCTAGCCCTACGAGAACAGTCTATTATGGGTAGCACTTCCTCTATGATGACCTCATCTATGAACTTGTGGAAAGAATTACTTCCCGGTGACAATGGAAAACTTGTAAATGATGTAATCGAAAAGCAGTATGATCTGATATACGGAAGTTGGCCTACAAGATATGATGAAATCATTTTATTCGTGGATGAGAACAACGAAATCGATGATATGACCCTTTATGCTTTAGGGCTGAAATCGGAAGAGGAAATTAAGAAGCTCATGGATGCGGCGATTAACCAAACCATCGTTGATTATGAGGTACAAAAATGGTCTTATGAAGAAATCTGCAATATGGATTTCCGTACCATTTTAAGCTCCGACTGCTACACCTACGATGAGAAAACGGGTACTTATACGGATCTGAGGGAGACCGAAGCGGGTTTAAAATATCTCTATGACAATGGGCTAGAACTTCAGGTAGTAGGAATTGCAAAGCCTAGTGAAACTTCCATTGCAAGCTCTAGTCGAGGCTCTATCGGATACACAAGCAAGCTTACAGAATATATAATTGACCATGCTGCCAAGTCCGATGCAGTAAAGGCACAGAAGGAAAATCCCAATACGGATATCTTCACCGGATTACCCTTTAAGGATACCGATGGTACGGTTACTTCTGAGGAGAAAGCAGCGGAATTCAAAGAATATATTAATGGACTTGATGTTTCCGCAAAGGCAGCTGCCTACCTTGAAATTATGAGTATACCTTCTGCTGAAGAAACGGAACAGTTTGTATCCAGTACCCTTGCAAGCATGACACGTTCTGATATGGAAGCAGCTATTGCACCTGCCATGGCAGAGCAGACGGGGATGGATGAGGTAACCATTGCAGGATATATTTCCTCCATGAGTGATGAAGATTTAAATGAATTGTTTACCCAGGCTTTGATTGAGAGATACCGTGTACAATATGCGGAACAGGTTACTCAACAGATGAGCACCATGACGAGTGAGCAACTGGCTGCTGCACTTGATATGGCAATAACTCAGTACACGGATGAAATGTGCGCTATGTATTACAATGAAATATTAGAGTTTTCGAACTCCAGCTATGAAAGTAATTTGATAAAGCTTGGCAGTGTTGATTTTGATAGCCCTGCAACGGTTAATCTGTATGCTTCTTCCTTCGCTGATAAGGATGTAATTAAGGATGTTATTGCGCAATACAATGAAAATGTTGACGATCTAGAGGAAATTCACTATACAGACTATGTAGGACTAATGATGTCATCGATCACAACCATTATTGACGCCATTACCTATGTTTTAATTGCCTTTGTTGCCGTATCCTTGATTGTCTCATCCATTATGATTGGTGTAATTACCCTGATTTCTGTGCAGGAACGTACCAAGGAGATTGGTATTCTTCGTGCCATTGGTGCATCAAAGAGGAATGTTTCCAGTATGTTTAATGCAGAAACAGTTATTATCGGTTTTACATCCGGTCTGCTGGGAGTGGTAATCACCTACCTACTTTGCATACCAATCAATCTGATACTCCATCGAGTGACTGGCCTTAACAATCTCAATGCGATATTGCCACTACCGACTGCTGTTGTTTTGATTGTGATCAGTATGCTGCTGACCCTGATTGCTGGTGTTATTCCCTCCCGTAGTGCAGCAAAGAAGGATCCTGTTGTTGCATTAAGAACAGAATAATAAACCTCTTATAAAGTATTTTCAAGCAAATAAGACAACACAATAAGGATAATGTAAAAAAAGATAATGAAATAATAATAATGCAATAATGATAACGCAATAAAGATAACGCAATAATGATAACGCAATAAAGATAACAGAACAAAGATAATACAATAAAATAACGCAACAAAGATAATGCAATAAAATGACGCAACAATGATAATGCAAAAAAATGCATATAATTTTTACTTAAGTATAATAGCTGGTTAAAGCATACTATCATTACCATAGCTAGGGATGTTTTAATTATTTGCATAGACTAAGAAATTAGAAATTATAGTTGTATTTTTTGCTAATCTTGAGTTTCCGTAAATTGCAACTTAAAAATGAATAAGTTCTACCAAAGTGCCAATCTGCCGTATTCTAAGAGGTTTGTGAATGACAGTTCTTGAATTAGAGGCACTTTAATAAGCCCCGCTTG
>DUNZ01000158.1 GCA_012839085.1 Clostridiales bacterium | reverse complement strand
TAAATTATAATACAAAAAATAAGCAATATCCTGGGCAAATACCCCTAATAGAATCGCTACTATCATAATTCCATATAAAAGAATTCTTATCTTATTTCTTACATACACCAATATTCACTTCCCTATTTATATTGTTTTCTATAGCATTTCTAAATAACTTGCTGCTTCAGAAAAATAGTGAAATAAAATTTTTATATTTATAGCAATAATGTCCATACTTATATTTGCATAACTGCCTCCAGTGATAGCATTAATGCCATCTCATAGGCTGACTTTCCCCAATCTCTTTCATCATAAATATCTGTATTAAATAGTGTATCTGCAGTAAATAAAATTTGACCAAAAATCGCGCCTCTAAATTCACTACAGGCAGCCAAGGCAGAACACTCCATTTCAACAACCGAACACCCTTCTTGTCTTCTGTATTCCACCATTTCTTTTGTTTCTCTATAGAAACCATCGGTTGTCCAAGTTTTACATTCCGCATATTTTATGTTTAAAATCTTAGCCGATTTCTTTATAGCATCAACTGCTATAGGCGAAAGTCTTATACTTCTACTTGGTTCTATGTAATGGTAAGATGTTCCCTCGTCTCTTAAGGCCTCTGTGGGAATAAGTATTTCGTTTTCATCAATATCGGTTAGCGCACCACAACTACCACAAGAAATAATATGCTCTACTCCATACATTATTAAAAAATCTAGTATCTGTGTTGCTGCAGATGCTCCACATGGAGCTTGACATAAGCAAATCTCTTCGTTCTTATATTTCGTAAGATAAATAGGATACATTTTAGTAATCGATTCAAATTCAGCAATCACTTTGCAATCATGGCTTAGTGCATATTCATCGATAGCATCACCTAGAAATGCAAATACACATTTTTTTGGCAATTCATATAATCCATGTCTATTGGGCATTATTACTGCCCTTGGATTCGTATCCCTTTCTAGGATCGGATACTTGTTTTTTATTAGTGCCATACTAAGCCTCCTTTTCTATAACTTTTATAAAACAAATTCTCTATTAGCTTCCTCATATCCTATACCATATTGAAATCATAGTATAAATTGTAGCTATTTATCGAGATACAAATCCATGATAAGTTCATCATCATATATTCCATTTACATTAAAATAATTTTTGTGTATACCTATTGTTTTAAAACCAAACTTTTCATACATCCTAATTGCATTATGATTACTTGCCTTAACGCCAAGACTTATATTTTTTATGAGGTTATGATTTTGTGCAAAGGAAATCAGTTCCTCCATAACTGCACTTCCAATCCCTTTCCTCCAGTAATCTTTTTTAACCGATATTGCAATTTCACTATTATGAGAAATCCTCTTTCTTGGGAGACAGCTGATCTGTCCAACACTTACAATAGAATTATTGACAACTCCTATAATCATAAGTGTATTCGAATCATTGGCAACTTTTTTTATGTACTGGATTTCTTGCTCTATCGTTAAATGAAATTCATCTTTTCCAAATAAAAGATTATCACTTTCACCTCCCACTGTATTGAGGTAATCAATCAAATCTTTTGCATCCTCTTCATTGGCTTCCCTTAGAATAAGCGTCTCCCCATTCTTTAAAATAATTTCTTTAGGTCTTATTTTTTCCATAATTCCTCCATTAGCATTTTCTCAGAAATATGATTCAGATAAGTAAGATATACTTTTTATGATTT
>DUNZ01000020.1 GCA_012839085.1 Clostridiales bacterium | reverse complement strand
TTTCAAGCGGGGCTTATTAAAGTGCCTCTAATTCAAGAACTGTCATTCACAAACCTCTTAGAATACGGCAGATTGGCACTTTGGTAGAACTTATTCATTTTTAAGTTGCAATTTACGGAAACTCAAGGATAAATACTGATTGCATGCTCTTAGATGTCTTCCACGCTGTTGTCATTATATCTTATCTTCTAAGTCTATAAAATATTCTTTCCATTATGGAATATTCCATGGCAAATTATCATTCCCATTTCATATTTTTTAAGATCTCACTAAAATCAAATGTTGCAAAATAATCTTTGGGAGTTTCTGCCCTGCGTATTAATTGAACTGTCTGATCCTCTTTTAATAATAATTCTGCGGATTTCAATTTACCATTATAGTTATAACCCATGGCATATCCATGAGCGCCCGTATCATGAATTACGATGAGGTCTCCAATATCAATCTTAGGTAGCATACGGTCAATTGCAAATTTATCATTGTTTTCACAAAGAGAACCAGTGATATCGTACTTGTGGTCACAAACGGCATCCTCTTTTCCCATTACAGTGATATGATGGTAAGCCCCATACATGGCTGGGCGCATCAGATCCACTGCGCAAGCATCCAATCCGATGTATTCTTTGTAAATGTGCTTTTCGTGAAGAGCTGTTGCCACCAGATGACCATAAGGAGCCAACATAAAACGTCCCAATTCTGTAAAGATAGCAACATCTCCCATACCTGCAGGAACTAAAACTCTTTCAAATTCCTTCCTTACACCTTCACCGATGACAAAGATGTCATTGGGTTCCTCATCTGGTCGGTATGGAACTCCAATACCACCAGATAAATTAATAAATTTAATTTCTACTCCAGTCTTATCTCTTAATTCAACTGCTAGTTCAAATAGAATTCCAGCTAAGGTTGGATAATATTCATTGGAAACCGTATTACTTGCAAGAAATGAATGGAGCCCAAAATATTTAGCCCCCTTCTTTTTCAAGATTTTAAATCCTTCCATCAGCTGCTCTTTGGTAAATCCATATTTGGCATCTCCGGGATGATCCATAATTCCATTGGCTGTTTGAAAGACACCACCAGGATTATAACGACAACAAATGGTTTCTGGTATTCCTGCTACCTCTTCTAGAAAATCAATATGAGTAAAATCATCCAAATTGATATATGCATTCAGTTCCCTTGCCTTTTGAAACTCATTGGCTGGAGTTGCATTGGAGGAAAACATAATTTCAGAAGCAGAAAACCCAAGAGCTTCTGCTAGCATCAGCTCCGTTAAGGAAGAACAATCCACACCACAGCCTTCTTCCTTTAAAATATTAATAATGTACGGATTAGGCGTTGCCTTCACTGCAAAATATTCTTTAAAACCTGAATTCCAAGAAAATGCCTCCTTAAGCTTTCTAGCATTTTCACGAATCCCCTTTTCATCATAGATATGAAAGGGTGTTGGATATTTTTTTGTTATTTCTTTGAGCTGTTCCAGTGTAACAAATGGTTTTTTCATTCTCCACCTAACCTTTCCATTTTATCTAATTAGTTCATAATTTCCTGCTTTAATTTCATCAATAAAATCATTTATATGTCCTAAATCCTTGGTAAAAGAAATTCCACTTCTTTGATTCTCAAATCCATGGGCATCTGTACCAGCAGTCATGGGAAGTTTGTGCTTTTTAGCATAGGCCATTGCTTTTTTATCAACTTCCTCACTGCGATTACCAATATTAATCGCTTCAACTGCATCTACTGCATCTGGAAATAGTCGTATTTCCTTAATATAGGGACGATCACGAAATGGATGGGCATGAACAATAAAGCCTCCTGCCCTATGAATTCTCTCATACTGTTCTTCGATTGTCCAGGAAAGCATATCCGGATGAGCCTTTAGCCATTCTTTGTCTAGGCCATAGATTAAAAATTCAGTGCCTGAAAAATTGGCTTCCCATCCAAAAAACACCTTAAGGCCGATTTTATCTCCTTCTTCTTTGGCATTTTCATATCCTTTGCATAACAAGTCAATTTTATGACTCCAAGGCAAATGCTTCGGTATACAAGTATTACCATTAAAAAAATGATCCGTAACAATAATTCCTGAATAACCCAAATCCTTGTAAAGCCTTGCTTGCTCTGCACCGGTTAAGATTGCACATGCACTGGCTTCTTTCGTATGTAGATGCGGTTCATATTTGTAATAGGCCATGTTTCTAATCCCTTTCTTTTGCCAACAACGACTAGTGAACTTATATCAAATATTCCCCCTTTCGCACAGGAGTTTCGCTAAAAGGGGGCTATCATAATTGACCCTATTATACATCATTTCACAATTTTTTCAATACTTTTTAAAATGAAGCAATTTATTTCGTTGATTGAAAAACTAATTGTTTACCGAACATATGATTGCCTTTTTACTAGAAATCTTTTTATATTTATGCTATACTATACGCTGATGATAATATATGAATACTATTCTTATTTGATACACATCTATCGTTGATCAATACCGTTAATACATTCTAAACTTTTCTTAAATTTTGATATATGATATACTAACTCAGAACAAATTACAACAAATAAAGGGGTTTTAAAATGGAACAATATAATGGAAGTCAAATCGTTGTTTTAGAGGGATTAGAAGCAGTCAGAAAACGTCCCGGGATGTATATTGGCAGCACAGGTCCCAGGGGATTACATCATTTGATTTGGGAAATTCTAGACAATGGAATTGATGAGCATTTAGCTGGATATTGTACACAAATAAATATTAAACTTTTGAACGATGGGGGTATTGAGATCAGTGATAACGGAAGGGGTATTCCCGTTGATCTCCATCCAACCAAAAAAATACCTACGGTACGTGTGGTATATACCATTCTCCATGCTGGTGGTAAATTTGGAAATTCCGTATATAAAGTATCTGGAGGACTTCACGGCGTAGGTGCTTCCGTTGTTAATGCCTTGTCTAAAAAAATGATTGTTGAAGTAAAGAGGGACGGAAAATTGTATCGGGATGAATACATAAATGGTGGTCATCCAGTAACCCAATTAGTGAATGGAAATTTAGCTCCCGTAGGGAAATGTAATAAATCCGACACTGGAACAACCGTCACTTTTTATCCGGATGATACGATTTTTGAAACGGTAGAATTTAAGGCAGAAACCATTCAAAAAAAATTAAAAGAGATTGCATTTTTAAATAAAGGTTTACGTTTAACATTTACGGATGAAATATCCGGTGTCTCTAAGGAATATTTCGAAGAAGAAGGTATAAAAAGCTTTGTTTCCTATTTAACTAGGGAAATGAATCTTCTCCATCCAGAGCCCATTTATGTAGAAGGAAAAAGCGGAGATATTGAAGTCGAAATTGCCCTGCAATATACGGATCATTATTCCGAACAGATTAATTCCTATTGCAACGCAATTAACGTTGTTGACGGTGGAACCCTGGTAACTGGATTTAAAACCGGACTCACCCGTATCATGAACCAGTATGCAAGGGAATTAAACTATCTAAAGGAGAAGGATGAAAACTTTGATGGAAAGGATATCCGTAATGGAATCGTTGCTATCATTGCCATAAAACATCCAGATCCACAATTTGAAGGTCAGACCAAAACAAAATTAGGAAACACGGATGCCAAAAGCGCTGTAGAAGATGTGCTTACCTTCGAAGCCCAACGTTGGTTTGATAAAAATGTAGAGGTATTAAAAAGTATACTAGACAATACTCAAAAATCCTATAACGCAAGAAAAGCCAGTGACAAAGCTAGAACCGCTGTTTTGAAACAGTTAAATGATGTGGATACTAGAAGCAAACTGGCTCATTGTAGTTCAAAAAAACCAGAGGAATGTGAGTTATATATCGTGGAAGGTGATTCTGCAGGAGGTACTGTAAAGACTGCAAGAAATCGTAGAACTCAGGCCGTACTTCCCCTTCGTGGTAAGATTTTAAATGTTGAAAAAGCAACTTTAGAAAAGATCTTAACCAATAATGAAATCAAGTCCATGATTGCCTCCTTTGGCTGTGGAATCGGGGATGAATTTGATATTAGTAAGCTTAATTATGACAAAATCATAATCCTAACCGATGCGGATGTGGATGGAGCCCATATCAGTACCTTATTACTCACATTTTTCTATCGCTTTATGCCCGAGTTGATATTACAAGGGAAGATATACCGAGGTCTTCCACCACTTTATCGAGTGGAATATGAAACAAGAGAAAAAGGAAAAAAGATAAAAAAATCCGAGTATCTTTTTAATGATTTTGAATTAGAAAAGTTCCGTAAAATTGAAGGAAATAAAATATTAAACCTCCAACGGTATAAGGGTCTTGGTGAAATGGATGCCAATCAATTATGGGAAACCACGCTAAATCCAGAGACAAGAGTGCTAGCTCAAATATCCATTAGTGACAATCTGGAAGCCGATGAGATCACAGGCATTCTTATGAGCAGTAATGTTCCTCCTAGGAGGGCATTTATTATGGAAGAAGCAAAATACGCAAAGTTAGATATATAAAAAAGGTGGAGGTTAATATATAATGAAGAAACATAAAGAACCAACCGATCAGATTATTCAATTGGATTTTTCTGAGGAAATGAAAAATAGTTATCGTGACTACGCTATGAGCGTAATCATTTCAAGAGCCCTACCAGATGTTAGGGACGGCTTAAAACCAGTACAAAGACGGATCCTTTTTTCCATGATGGAATTAGGATTGGATCCAAATAAGCCCCATAGAAAAAGCGCCCGTATTGTCGGTGATACTATGGGTAAATATCATCCTCATGGTGATAGCTCCATCTATGATGCTTTAGTTCGAATGACCCAAGATTATTCACTGATGCTACCCCTTGTGGATGGCCATGGTAACTTTGGCTCCATCGATGGGGATGGCGCCGCGGCTATGCGTTATACGGAGGCTAGGCTCTCCCCAGGTGCTATGACTTTATTGGATCATCTGGAAAAAGGGCTTATTGAATTTGCCCCTAACTTTGACGATAGTGAGCAAGAACCCACTGTTTTACCTGCCATGATACCTAACCTTTTAATAAATGGTACAACAGGGATTGCAGTTGGTATGGCAACCAATATTCCTCCCCACAATCCGGAAGAAGTGATCAATGGAGTCATCGCTTATATCGATAATCCCAATATCTCCATGGAAAAACTCATGGACTATATTCCTGCTCCTGATTTTCCTACTGGTGGAATTATCGTAAACCAGGATGACATCCCATCCATTTACGAATCAGGAGAAGGGAAGATACGGATTCGTTCCAAAGTGGAAATTGAACCAGGGGATAATGGAAGAAAAAATATAGTGATTACTGAAATTCCTTATACCGTTGCAGGAAATAAGACAAAATTAGTGGAAAGCTTAGCTACCTTAGTGAAGGATAAAGTCTTTGATGAAATATTTGATGTTCGGGATGAATCTTCAAAAGAAGGAATTCGCATTGTCATAGAGGTGAAAAAGGATAGAGATATTGAAAATCTTCTAAATGGTTTGTATAAGAAAACCCCCATGGAGGATACCTACTCTGTCAATCTATTGGCGGTGAAGGATCAGCAGCCAAACATATTTAACCTTAAGAGTTTGATTTCCGAATTCGTAGATTTCCAAGTGGAACTATATTCAAAAGAATATAATTATCTATTAGAGAAAGCTCAAAAACGTTTGGAAATTGTAGATGGTTTAATTAAGGCTACGGATGTAATTGACCTAATCATTGAAATATTACGGGGAAGCTCCTCGATTAAACAGGCAAAAGCCTGCCTGATGGAGGGTAATACCCAAGGAATTAAGTTTAAATCAAAAGAGTCCGAGAAAGAGGCTGCTACTTTAGATTTTACCGAACGACAAGCCGATGCGATTCTTTCCATGCAACTTAGCAAATTAATTGGATTAGAAATTTTAAAACTACACGAAGAAAATAGCACACTTTTATCTCAAATCGAAGAATACAAGAAAGTGCTAGGAAGCACAAAAGAATTGTATAAAGTGATTAAGGGTCGCCTAAGAGAATTTAAAAAGAAGTTCCAAACTCCGAGAAGAACACTTTTAATCAATGCTACCACTTCAGATTATATTGAAGAAGTAAAAGTTGAGGATATCTACGTCCTAATCGACCGCTTTGGCTATACAAAATCCGTGGATAATACCAGTTACTCTAGAGCCTCTGAAGATAGCTTGAACGAATACTCCCATATTATTCAGATGAAAAACACGGACAAGCTCTGTTGCTTTACGGATCAGGGGAATATGCACCAAGTAAAGGCGGAAAATATACCTAGATGTAAAATGAAAGACAGAGGAACCCTAATCCATAATCTATGCAAGCTAGATAATGAAACCGTTGTATTGTTTACTTCCTTTGAAGAACTCTTTGAAGGACAGTTACTATTTACCACAAAGAATGGCTATATTAAGCAAGTGTCCGGGGCTGAATTTGAAACCAATCGTTCCCAGATTAATGCTACCAAATTAGAAGAAGACGACCAACTTGTTTCCGTAAAATTGCTTTCCGCTGGAGATATCCTTGCTAACAATCGAAAAGTAATTCTTTATACGGAAAAAGGGCTCTCCCTAGGTTTCCCCCTATCGGAAGTTTCCGAATTAAAGAAAAACAGCCGTGGAGTTAAGGCCATTACTTTAGAGAAGAATGATTATATTGTTTATGCAGATGCCGTAGAACCAAACACCGAAACCTTTACTTATAACGATAAAGAATATAGTGCGAAAAAGATACGTAATCGCCACCGTGGTGATAAGGGACAGAGGGCACAGATAGAAATAAGTTAAATATGTAAGTTTCTAAGTCTACAGATATCAACTTTCAGGAATTTGTCCTTTTCCTTTATAAGTAGCCAAGATAATTTCTATTGAACTAGACAGCATGATAAACTTGACTGAAAAAACTTGAATTCGATAAAATTTAATTGGATAAATTAAAAAGAGATGAATCCCCAATGATCCTCGATTATGAATGATTTAGGGATTTATCTCTTTTATTTTACAACTTTATTCTTAACAACTTTATTCTTATAAGTAATTACAACAAGTATCTCCTAATTATCTTTTCATAGTTAGTAATCTTAGTAATCTTCCACTATTTACTTTTCTTTCGTATTTCATTATTATTGGCTTTGGATTCGTTTGCCTCTAATCATTTCTTTTGCTAAGATTTCTCTATCATTCATGTTCTAGGAGTTTCACTATGATTTGCTTATTTTTATTTTTCCTCTATTAATTACTTTTAATTTTATGTTCTTCTATTATGTCCTTTAATTTAATAAGTAAACCTCAATAATTTAGTGATCCTCGCTACCTTGGCCATAATATGCATTGGCACCATGTTTTCTGAAGTAGTGCTTGTCTAAAAGATACTGAGACACTCTTTCTACTCTCGGATTTAAGGTCATGGTATAATAGGCCATTTCTGCCACCTTATCGAGAACAACCGCATTGTAAACGGATCCTGCAGGTGTTTTACCCCAAGCAAATGGGCCATGATTCTTAACTACAATTCCTGGAATCTCCAAAGGATCTTTGTCACCAATGGTTTCAATAATCACTTTGCCAGTGTTTAATTCATATGCCTCATCAATTTCTTCCGCTGTCAATTCTCTTGTACAAGGAACATCACCATAGAAATAATCTGCATGGGTAGTTCCAAAAGCAGGTATTGACATACCTGCCTGTGCAAATGTTACAGCAAAAGTGGAATGAGTATGAACTACTCCTCCGATTTGAGGGTATGCTTTATATAAAGCAATATGAGTTGCTGTATCTGAGGATGGTTTATAATGGCCTTCCACTACATTTCCATCAAAATCAACTACAACCATATCTTCTGCTTTCATAGTATCATAATCTACGCCACTTGGCTTTATTACAACAAGTTGTTTTTCACGATCGATACCGCTTACATTACCCCAGGTATAAATAACCATACCCTTCCTCTGAAGATCCATATTGGCATCATATACTTCTTGTTTTAATTTTTCTAGCATTGTCATTCCTCCGAACTATATTATTAATTAAAAAGCTAGTTAATAAGCTAGCCACTTATGAATACCAATTTCAATATAATTGAATTTCTACAAATTTGCAATAGCAGGAGCGTCATTTTAATAGGAAAAGAGACACGAAAATGGGTTCTATCCATTAATTGTCAGTTGTAAGATAGAACCCGTTCGGAGGTACGCCGAAAGCGACTAATATAATTTAAACTGTTTTTCTCTCTAATAAGTCGGAAGATAACTTAATACTTTCCTTGGTTTTTGTAAAATCATAATTTAGAAATGAAAGCTTTGTTTCTTTCATAATATCTTTATTAAGCTCTAATTTTTTCAATAACTCTTCTAAGTTTTTTGTAAAATCCTCTAATGAGATAATATAATCCTCTAGAGTATTTTGAAATGCCATATCATAATTTAATAAAGCAGCCTCCAACTGGTAGGTCTTATGAGAAAGTCCCTTGGCCCCTATATTAGAAAACATAATCTGTAGAGTCCTAGAAATTACAGGCAACCCTTCATATTCTCTTGTACTTTCCATAGAATATAAAATTGGAAGCTTTGATTTTACACTTTTTAATATTGCCAGTAAGGCTCGCTTATAATTATCCATATTTCTGAGAAAATATCGATAACCACTGTCAAAATCAATTTCTGGAATACATTGAAAAATCCTTGGTACTTCCAAATCCCCCACTTAAAATCCCCCTCAAATTCACTACCCTATCCATGGTATAACATTATGTATACCATATATTGTAATTTGATGTGTCTATAATACCATGATATTGTATATTTGTAAATATATTTTTCCAATATTATGTATAAAAAATAAAATTAATCCAATTTAATGTGGCAAATGATAGATCGTGCATGAAAATTCAAAATCTACATATAAGTATTATCGATTACTGACATAATTAGAAATAATAGGCCATATTGCCGAAAACCAATATTTATACTAGCATAAATAAAAAATCTGTTGTATGATAAACCTACATTTTAATAGTATGGTATTTACCTGTAAAGAGAAATCTAGGAGGTTGAAAAGTGAAAAAAGAAACGGTAATAATACTAGACTTTGGCGGCCAGTACAATCAATTAATAGCCAGAAGAGTTAGAGAAAGTGATGTATACTGTGAAGTTCTTCCTTACACTACTCGTCTGGATAAAATAAGAGAAATAGCTCCAAAAGGAATCATATTTACCGGTGGACCGGCTAGTGTATATGAAGCCGAGGCACCTATCTGTGATCCAGATATTTTTTCTTTGGGAATTCCCATCTTAGGTATCTGCTACGGCGGACAATTGATGACTCATCTCCTTGGAGGTAAGGTTTCCAAAGCACCTGTACGGGAATATGGAAAGACCGAGATCAATGTAGATAAAAACTCAAAATTATTCCATAACATTTCAGAAAACATTGTATGCTGGATGAGCCATACCGATTATATTGAAAGTCCTGCCCCTGGTTTTACTACCATTGCAAAATCAGACTCTTGTCCATATGCAGCCATCGAGGATACCCAGCGGAATTTGTACGGAGTGCAGTTCCATCCTGAGGTTGCTCATACACAAGAGGGAACACAAATTCTACGTAATTTCTTATTTCAAATATGTAATTGTTCTGCCGATTGGAAAATGTCTTCTTTTGCCCAAGAGACTGTTGCAGCTTTAAAAGAAAAGATTGGTGATAAAAAAGTATTATGCGCTCTTTCTGGTGGTGTAGATTCTTCTGTTGCTGCCGTAATGATTAGCAAAGCAATAGGAAAACAACTCACCTGTATATTTGTTGATCATGGCTTACTACGTAAAAACGAAGGCGATGAAGTAGAAGAAATATTCACCAAACAATTTGATGTAAATTTCGTTCGGGTGAATGCTCAGCAACGTTTCTACGATAAACTAGCTGGAGTGACAGAACCCGAAGAAAAAAGAAAAATTATCGGAGAAGAGTTTATCCGTGTATTTGAAGAAGAAGCAAAAAAGATTGGTAAAGTCGACTTCTTGGTACAGGGTACCATATATCCCGATGTTATTGAAAGCGGTTTAGGAAAATCTGCCGTTATTAAGAGCCACCATAATGTGGGTGGGCTTCCTGAACATGTAGACTTCAAGGAAATCATGGAACCCCTTCGTGACTTATTTAAAGACGAAGTCAGAAAAGTCGGATTGGAACTGGGTATTCCAGAAAAACTTGTATTTAGACAACCTTTCCCTGGACCAGGACTTGCAATTCGTATCATTGGTGATGTAACACCAGAAAAAGTGGCAATCCTACAGGAAGCTGATTATATTTACAGAGAAGAAATTGCAAAAGCCGGATTAGATCGCAGCATCGGCCAGTATTTTGCAGTACTCACAAACCTTCGTAGTGTCGGTGTTATGGGAGACGAAAGAACCTACGACTATACCGTAGCCTTACGAGCCGTAACCACCACAGACTTCATGACAGCAGAATTCGCAGAGATCCCTTGGGACATCCTAGGCAAAATCTCTAGCCGTATTGTAAACGAAGTTAAGCACGTAAATCGTATCTGCTACGACATCACAGGCAAGCCACCAGCAACAATTGAGTGGGA
>DUNZ01000157.1 GCA_012839085.1 Clostridiales bacterium | reverse complement strand
GGAAGGATTTGAAGCATTGGGAAGATTAATAATGGGAATATTTTTCTTTGCAGCGATGATAAGTTCGCTTATATTTGCTATTTCCGCTGATGTTTTTCATAAATATAAAATGAAATAATAAAAAAAAACAAAATAATTACATCTTAACCCCTTATACAAAAGTATGAGGGGTTTTTGAATATTTATTAATAGAAGATAAAATAGGAAAAGTGTTGCAACTTGACGAAAAATAGTGTAAAATATTTTGTGTAATTTGGTTATCTAGCTAAAAATAACCAAGTCATTCAAGACCTGGAAAATGAGTTCCATAGCCTATTTATATTATATAGATTTAATGTCATAAAACACTAATTTTTTTAGCATAATAAATCATAATTATAATATAAAATCAAATGGAAATCTTAAACGACGGAAGGATTAGTAAAATGAAAGTTGATACGGTGGTAAAAAAAGAAACAATTAACATCGGGATTGGGATAATATTTTGGAGTATATTGCTTCAAATTATTTTTATGATTATTGGAAGGTACAGTTTGCCAGTACTTTTCGGAACAATCTATGGGGGAATTATTTCGCTATTAAACTTTTTTTTAATGGGATTATCCATACAGAAGATAACCAAAATTCCAGATAAAAACAAGGCGAAAATGAGAATGCAAGCTTCCTATGCAACCCGTCAGCTAGGACTTATGATATTAGTGGGATTTGGACTATATATGGCGGTTAATTACGAGATCTTTCATTGGATACCGATCGTATTAGCTGTTTTATATCCAAGACTTACAATAGCTTTTGGCGGATTGTTTCGAAAGGAATGGAGAATTAAGAAGGGTGATGTGGCATGAGTATAGAAATCACTGGGGCTAGAATATGGTTACGATTACCTTACGGTATTGTAATAACAGAAACTCAAGTAAATATGTGGCTTGTAATGTTGGTTATTGCCATAGTATGTAAATGGCTTACCCATAACCTACAGGTTAAGCCTACTGGAAGAAGACAGGTCATTGCAGAATATCTAGTTAAATTAACCACCAATTTAGTGAAAGATAAAATGGGAGAGGGGTTTAAGAATTTTGCCCCTTTTATTGCAGCCCTTTTTTCATTTGCTTTGTTATGTAGTTTATCTAGTTTGCTGGGGATGTATCCCCCTACGGCTGACCTTAGTACTACCCTTGGCTGGGCGATTGTAACCTTCGTATTAATTCTTTATTATAAGATTAGAACCGAAGGATTCCTAGGATATTTGAAAGGTTTAGGAGATCCAATCCCAATATTGGCGCCTTTTAATATCCTTGGTGAATTTTCAACACCAATCTCAATGGCCATACGTTTATTTGGAAATATTTCAGCAGGTTTAGTTATTTCAACCCTTGTCTATGCTGTCTTATCCTGGTTAAGTAGTATAGCATTGCAATGGTTACCGGATGTATTGGCTGGTATTCCGCTTCTACAGATAGGATTACCTGCTATATTATCAATATATTTTGATTTATTTAGTAGTTTCTTACAATCGTTTATTTTCTGTATGCTGACTATGCTCTATATCTCGCAGGCAGCTAGAAAAGAAATATAATAAAAAATATGAAATTTTATGGAGGTATTAATATGGAAAGAGCTTTGGTTTTAATGGCATGTGCAATTGGAGCAGGAATCTCAATGCTTGGAGGTATTGGTCCTGGTATCGGCGAGGGATACGCTGTTGGTAAGGCTTGTGAAGCGATTGGTCGCCAGCCAGAAAGTAAAGGAGATGTTACTACAACCATGTTAATGGGTTGTGCTGTTGCAGAAACCACAGGACTTTACAGTTTAATTATAAGCTTGTTGCTTATTTTTGTTGCTCCTGGCTTATTTATTGGTAGGCTGTAATTGATCATACGATAATAGGAGATTTTTAATTAATGTTAAATTGAAAAGAGGAATCTAGAATGCCTGAAACATTAGAGTTTTTATCTCTTAACATATGGTCAGTTTTAGTGGCCATCGGAAACTTATTAATTCTTTTTCTAATTATGAAAAAGTTTTTGTTTAAGCCTGTGAATCAAATTCTTGAACAAAGAGCGGAAGAAGTTGACAAAATCTATTCCGAAGCGGAAGATATTCGCACTAAGGTGAAATTAGATAAGGAATTATATGAAGAAAAATTAAAGAATGCCAAGGCTGAATCGGATCAATTAATAAAATCTGCTACTGCCAGAGCCCAGCTAAGAAGAGACGAAATTCTACAAGCAGCATCATTGGAAGCAGAGCAAAAGAAGCAAAAAGCAGAAAGAGATATTTTACTTGAGAAGAAGAAAGCAATTAATGAAATTAAAGATAATCTTAGTGAAATTGTTATCGAGTTGGCAGAACAGGTGATTGAAAAAGAGATTGATCCATTGGCTCATAAATCACTGATTGATGAAGCGATTGAAGAATTGGGTGAGCAGGTATGAGTAAGTGGGTAGAATATGGAAAAGCCTTATATGAATTAGCAGTAGAAGATGGAATAGAAAAAGAACTTAACGATGAATTATTTGATATTGCAACAATATTTCAAAAACATCAAGACTTTGTTAAGCTACTCTCAAACCCGAGAATTGTACTTGGGGAACGAATTACAATTTTGGATCATGTATTGAAAGAAAAAATACATCCATATTTGTTATCCTTTTTAAAAATCATTACAGAAAAAAGAGATGTTTCTATTACTCCACTTGTATATAAAGAATTTCAAAAATTGTATTATAAGGATAAAAACATATTATTGGTTACTGTTGTCAGTGCAGTAGAGATAACTGATGAGCAGAGGATGAAAATTAAAGAAAAATTGGAACGCCAAATGAAGAAAACCATTCTTTTAGAGAACAAAATTGATTCAAATTTAATTGCTGGTATTCGTTTGGAGTATCAAGGACAAATGATTGATTCTAGCATAAAGAATAGATTACTAAAACTGCAGAATATCTTAAAGAAGGCAGATTATTCACAAGTGGAGGTATGAATATGAATATTGATGATATTAGTAGTCTGATTAAGGCTCAAATCAAAAATTATGAAAATAAAACGGAACAATATGAAACGGGTACCATTGTGACCGTTGGAGATGGAATTGCGAAAGTCTACGGATTAGAGAATTGTGTATCCAATGAGTTGATTGAATTACCCAATGGTCTCTATGGAATGGCACTTAATCTAGAGGAAGATTTTGTATCCATTGTTCTTTTGGGCAATGATATGGGCGTAAAAGAAGGAGACTTAGTTAAACGTACTGGAAAAGTTGTTTCCGTACCCGTGGGTGAAGCCCTAATCGGTCGTGTTGTTAATGCATTGGGACAGCCCCTTGATGGCAAAGGATCCATTCATACTAGCGAATTGAGACCAATTGAAGCGGAAGCTGCTGGAATTCTAGAACGAAAATCAGTAAGCGTGCCACTTCAAACTGGTATTAAAGCTATTGATAGTATGATTCCAATAGGAAGAGGACAAAGGGAGTTAATCATTGGAGATCGTCAGACAGGAAAAACTGCAATTGCTATGGATACTATTATTAATCAAAAAGGAAAAGATGTAATTTGCATCTATGTGGCCATTGGCCAAAAAAATTCCACAGTATCTCAATTAGTAGAAAACTTAACTCGAGCAGGTGCCATGGATTATACTATTGTTGTAAGTTCTACAGCAAGTGATCTGGCTCCCTTACAATACATTGCTCCCTATTCCGGTTGTACTATGGGAGAATATTTTATGTATAAAGGGATGGACGTACTAATTATTTATGATGATTTGTCTAAGCATGCAGTAGCATATAGAACCTTATCCTTGTTGCTACGTCGTCCTCCAGGAAGAGAAGCATATCCGGGAGATGTGTTTTATCTGCATAGTCGTCTATTAGAACGAGCAGCTCGCCTGGCTCCGGAATGTGGAGGTGGTTCCTTAACTGCACTTCCCATTATTGAAACTCAGGAGGGAGATGTATCAGCCTACATTCCAACCAATGTTATCTCTATTACAGATGGACAGATTTTCTTGGAAAGCGAATTATTCAATGCTGGAATTATGCCAGCGGTAAACCCAGGCATCTCCGTAAGTCGTGTTGGAGGATCTGCTCAAATCAAAGCAATGAAGCAGGTATCTGGACAATTGAAGTTGATGTATTCTCAGTACAGGGAACTTCAGAGCTTTGCTCAATTCGGGTCTGATTTGGATAAGGATACGAAGTCACGTCTAGAACAAGGTGAACGAATTGTAGAAGTGTTGAAGCAGAATCGTAATTCCCCTGTTCCAGTAGAATTACAAGTAACCATTATTTATGCAGTGGTTAATAATTATTTGCGTGATATTAAAGTAAAAGACGTTAAAGAATACGAAAAAGAACTATATTTTGAACTTACATCCTATCATCAGGATATTCTTTCTGCAATTTCGCAGGGGGAGAGTCTAAAGGATACATTAAAAGAAAAATTAGACCAAGCACTTCAAAAATTTACTGAAAAATTTATCCAAAGTCGTAGTTAGGATATTATAATTTGATATAATTGTCATAAGTTTATGAAGATAATTTTGAGTGATTGAGAAAGGGGGTGCGCAATATGGCTGAATCCTCTATGAAAGATATCAGTTTAAGAATAAGAAGTATTAAAAGTACCAAGCAGATTACCAAGGCCATGGAACTGGTGGCATCTTCAAAACTATCAAAAGCAAAAGAGCGCATCGAAAAAAGTCGGCTCTTTCACACAATTGTATATAATGCTATGGATGATATTATAGCAAACAATGAAGAAATGAGTTCACCTTATCTGTTTCGAAAAGACATAAAAAAATCTTGTTATATTGTAATTGCTGGAGACCGAGGACTCGCAGGGGGATATAATAGTAATGTTTTCCGATTTTCTACAGAACAAATTGGAAATAAAAATATAAATATCCTTCCCATAGGAAAACGGGCAGTAGAATTTTATCGGAGACAAAATTATGAAATTGTTACGGATGAATATTCTATTATAGAAAATCTCAATATTGGAAGCTGTCATGAAATCGGTAATTTACTTACAGATTGTTATCTAAAGGAAGAAATTGATGAACTCTATGTAATCTATACAAAGTTCCTATCAACCTTAACACAGCAACCGGAAATCATAAAGTTGCTTCCTTTAGATCATAGCATTACCGAAAATCAAGACATAGGAAAGAACTCCAATAGGGAAAATATATTATTTGAACCTAGTAGTGGCGTGGTATTTAACTCAATTGTTCCTAGTTATATATCAGGTATGCTGTGGTCGGCTGTAAGTGAGAGTTTGGCCAGCGAATTTGGTGCCCGTCGTACTGCTATGGAGTCAGCCTCGAAGAATGCGCAAGAGATGATTGATGACTTGAGTCTGAAATATAACAGGGCTCGACAAGGCTCAATTACTCAAGAAATTACAGAAATTATTGCAGGCAGTGGTCTGTAATAATATGTGGAAGGAGTGGAGATATGAGTGATAACATAGGTATTGTCACCCAAGTGATCGGTCCTGTTTTAGATATTGAGTTTGAAGAAGGGCATTTACCTAGAATTTTGAATGCCATAGAGATAGAGCACAATGATAGAAAGATCGTCTTGGAAGTTGCACAACATATCGGTGACAATGTAGTAAGGTGTATCGCAATGAGTAGTACCGATGGATTGCCAAGGGGAATCAAGGCATTGGATACTGGGGCTCCAATCAGTGTACCTGTTGGAAAAGAAACCTTAGGAAGAGTGTTCAATCTACTTGGTGATCCTATCGATAATAAGCCAAATCCAAAAGCAGAGGAGCATTGGCCAATCCATAGACCTGCGCCTGCTTATGAAGATCAGGAAACCACGACAGAGATATTTGAAACTGGGATTAAGGTTGTTGATTTAATCTGTCCCTATGCAAAAGGCGGAAAAATCGGCCTTTTTGGTGGTGCAGGAGTTGGAAAAACAGTTCTGATTATGGAATTAATCAATAATATAGCCAAGCAGCACGGTGGTCTTTCGGTATTTACAGGAGTAGGTGAAAGAACCCGTGAGGGAAATGACCTATATAATGAGATGAAGGAATCAGGGGTTTTGAACAAAACTGCTTTGGTTTATGGCCAAATGAATGAACCCCCTGGTGCTCGTATGAGGGTAGCTTTATCCGGACTTACCATGGCTGAATATTTTCGTGATCGTGAAGGTCAGGATGTCTTATTATTTATTGATAATATATTCCGTTTTACTCAGGCAGGAAGTGAGGTATCTGCCCTACTGGGACGGATGCCTTCAGCAGTAGGTTATCAACCTACTCTAGCGACAGAGATGGGTGCCTTACAGGAGCGAATCACATCAACCAAGCGTGGTTCCATTACATCAGTTCAGGCAGTATATGTACCTGCTGATGATCTTACGGACCCTGCTCCTGCCACAACATTTGCCCACTTAGATGCTACTACGGTACTAAGTAGAAGTATCTCTTCATTAGGTATATATCCAGCAGTGGATCCTTTGGATTCTACAAGTCGAATTCTTTCTGCGGATATTGTGGGACAGGAACATTATGAGACTGCTCGAAATGTTCAGAGTATCTTACAACGATATAAAGAATTACAAGATATCATAGCCATAATGGGTATGGACGAACTAAGCGAAGAGGATAAGTTAACGGTTTCTCGAGCTAGAAAAATTCAACGTTTCTTGAGTCAGCCTTTTTCCGTAGCAGAACAGTTTACTGGTATGGAAGGTAAATATGTACCACTAAAAGAAACCATTCGAGGTTTTAAAGAAATAATAGAGGGAAAACATGATAACCTTCCAGAATCAGCATTTTTATTTGTTGGAACCATTGATGAAGCGGTAGAAAAAGCAAGAAAGGGATAGTCTATGAACAAGTTTCATCTTCAAATTGTAACCCTTGATGGCATGTTCTATGATGGAGATGCTAGGCAGGTTTCTTTACGAACCATTCATGGGGACGTAGCAATACTTGCTGGCCATGTGCCTTATGTAACTGCTATAGGTGCAGGTGAGTGTCGGGTTTATGAAAACGATACGGACCAACCTCGACGTGCAGCCTGTATCGGTGGATTTCTAAGTGTTACAAAAGAGAAAGTTTTAATTGCGGCGACCACCTTTGAATGGGCTGAGCAAATTGACTATGAACGTGCCAAAAAAGCAAAAGAAAGAGCAGAGAGCATTCTTTCCTCGGGAGATACCGCTGAATATCGTAGGGAAGTAGCGAAAATAAAGCTGACCAGAGCTAAGGCTAGACTAAAAGTGATAGAAAACAGTAAAAATATAGCTGTACATTAAGGCAATGTACAGCTTTTTTACATGGATTTTTATTGACAGAGTATTTTATGATATGATCTTAGTTATCAAAATTCTCATGTAAGGCTTGGACTTGAACGCTATAATCTCATTTGATATATCAGAAGAGCTATCAAAATTCTCATGTAAGGTTCGGACTTAAACATTAATGATAAATTCAATTTAAAAGGAGTGTTTATTAATGGAATTTAATTATTACATGCCAACAAAAATCTATTATGGACGGGGAGTAATCGATCAGTATAAAAATGATATGGAAAATCTGGGAGGTAAAGCACTCATTGTCACTGGGAAAATATCGTCCAAGAAAAATGGTTCCTTAATGCAAATGCAATCGGCATTAGATTCTTTGAATATAAAATATATTACCTTTGATGAGGTGGAAGAGAACCCATCCTTAGAAACCATCGAGAAAGCTGCAAATGTAGGTAAGGAAGAAAAGGTTCAATTTGTCATTGGAATCGGTGGAGGTTCTCCCTTAGATGCAGCCAAGGCAATTGCAGTCTTTATTAAAAATCCTCATGTTAATAAGGAGAATATATTCTTCTCTAAAAAGCTGGAAAGTCTGCCAGTGGTGGCTGTACCTACAACTTCTGGAACAGGGTCTGAAGTTACCCCCTATAGCATTGTTACCGTGCATAAGGAAAAAACAAAGAAAAATCTAGGACAATTGGTTTATCCCGTTATTGCATATATGGATCCTGGTTTTACAGACAACCTTCCTTACCATATTACAGTGAATACCGCCATAGATGCATTTACCCATCTAGTTGAAAGTTATTTAAATAGGGATTGTAATTTAATGACTGAAATATATGCTATGAAGGGCTTTGAATTATTTAAAAGCTCTTTTGAAAACCTAGTTGGTAAAGAGCTTACCTGTAAATTTAGAGAAAATATCATGTTAGCATCTATGTATGGTGGAATAGCAATTTCTCAGAGTGGAACATCCCTACCCCATGGAATGGGATATGCTCTTACTTATCACAAAAATATTCCCCATGGTTTAGCCAATGGCCTTCTTACAATTGAATATTTAAGATGTTTTAAGAATCAAGAAAAAATTATAAATATGCTAAATGTTTTAGGTATGGAGAACATAGATCAACTAGATAGGGTCTTTCAATCTTTGATACAGGTGGATATCGAAATATCCTCCCAAGAAATCAAGGAATATGCCTCTGATTTTGCTAATAATAAGGAGAAGTTAAGAAAACATCCGGAAGAAGTAACCCTGAAGAATATAGAAGGTATATATAAAAACAGTCTTTACTAGAAGATTAATATATATAATTTGCCGAAACCCCATATTAAAAAATAATAGAAATTTCACTAAACTTTTTGTTGTTTGGGTTAAAAAAACATGATAAAATTAATTAGTTAATAATACCATCATATACCAAGTTTTATTAAATTTATTTTTATAATAATACATTTAAGATATATTTTTTCGTTTGATATATTATATTCTGTCTTTAAAATATGAAAAATCATTTGAAGAACAAATTTCCCAAATGACAAAAAGGAAGTGATGACCATGGAAATGTTATTTTTTACTGTGCTTAACAGAGGAAAGGCAAATGCCGTACTGCATCAAGCCAAGGAATATGGTGCTGCTGGAGGAACCATCTTTTATGGTACTGGCACCGTACAATCAAAATTAATGGAGAAGATGGGTTTAACAGAAACTCACAAAGAGATTCTTATGATATCAGCTACAGATCAACTTTGTGATGATTTACACAAAATACTAAGTGAGAATTTGAATTTTTCCAAAAGAAATAAAGGCATTGCTTTTACAATCCCTTTTCGACGTTGGAAACCGAAGGATTTTGAACAGGGGCAAGAAAAAACAACCAATAGAATGGAACCTCCGTACTTTTGTATAATGACCATTATCGATAAGGGACGTAGTAGAGATTGTGTAAAAGCAGCAAGGGCAGCTGGAGCTAGGGGAGGAACCATAATCCATGGTAGAGGAGCCGGTATACCAACGGATTTCTATTTTCCCTTGGTGATTGAACCTCAAAAAGATATTGTGATGATTGTGACGACAAAGGATAAGGTGACATCCATAAGAGAGAAAATCATCTCTGACTTAGAATTAGAAAAAGCGGGAAATGGTATTATCTTTATTCTTCCAGTAATTAAGGCAAGCGGTCTATTTGAAAATAGATTGGAAGAACGTAAGGGGGTGACTCCATGAACCTTCTCTTTGAAAAAACGAAGGAAGTTACCCAAACTTTATTTCCTGTTGTATTATTAGTGCTCTTGCTTTGTTTTACTGTAGTTGATGTAGAAACCGATGTTATATTACGTTTTGTTATAGGCGGTTTGCTTCTTTTAATTGGACTATCTGTCTTCTTATGGGGTGTAGAATTATCTATGAACTCCATAGGAGAGCATATGTCTAGGGAAATAGCTACATCAAAATCCATATATAAGATTGCTTTTTTAAGTTTCTTATTAGGATTTTTAATTACTGTTGCGGAACCTGATTTGCTAATTCTTGGATCACAAATAGAGAATGCTTCCGGTGGTACTTTAGGATCAACTTTGATTGTATATATCGTATCCGTAGGTGTTGGAGTTATGATATCCTTGGGAGTTTTTCGTTTGCTTCGCAATAAACCCCTGAATGTATTTATGACAATAACATATGGAATTATTTTTGCACTGGCTATATTGGTGGCAGAAGAATTTTTGGCAATTTCCTTTGATGCCTCTGGAGCTACCACCGGTGCCCTTACTACCCCTTTTGTCCTTGCAATCTCTCTGGGTATGTCAAAAGTAACAGGTGGCAAGCAGTCAGAGGAGAATTCCTTCGGACTAGTAGGTATTATGAGTGCTGGACCAATTCTTTCAATTATGCTTCTTTCTATTTTAACAGGACAGAAAAACATCCATGGGGAAGCGGTTGAATTTGTTGCAGCAGAGGGAGTGTTTTCTCCAATCATAAATGCCCTACCCCATATCTTTTTTGAATCATTAATGGCACTTTTACCAATTGTTATCTTGTTCTTTTCTTTTAATTTTTTGAAATTTAAGCTAAAAAAGGATGAACTTTCTGATATTATAAAGGGATTAATCCTTACCTTATTGGGATTAGTCTTGTTTCTTACCGGTGTAAATTCTGGTTTTATGGATATGGGAAGATTAATTGGTATGCAGATGGCAGATACGAATCATTGGCTTCTGATCATTGTGGGTTTTGCCTTAGGACTTATTGTGGTTTTAGTGGAACCAGCAGTTCATGTATTGGGGGAACAAATTGAAGAAGTAACTGGTGGTCACATTCCAAATAAAATTATTCGAATCACTCTTTCCTTAGGGGTTGCTATGGCAATAACACTCTCTATGGTTAGAATATTAGTTCCTGAGGTTAAGCTGTGGTATTTTATTGTACCAGGGTTTATCATTGCTTTAATCTTATCCTATCGTGTAGATCCGATATTTGTTGGTATAGCTTTTGATGCCGGTGGAGTTGCTTCTGGTCCTATGACTGCCACCTTTGTCCTTGCATTTGCACAAGGGGCAGCGGATGTAGTAGAGACAGCCAATGTGCTGGTGGATGGATTTGGTGTGATCGCTATGGTTGCTATGGCTCCTGTTTTCTCCATCATGATCCTAGGTACGGCCTTTAGACATAAAAAAGTAGCATATCCAGATATAGACGATAAAACAGTTATCACTCCTGCTCTAGTAGAAGAGGAAGATGAATTAGTGCACAATTGTATTATGGTGGTTGTTAATCGAGGATTTGCGGATAAAGTGGTAGATCTTGCTCGCCAATCTGGTGCAAAAGGAGCAACAATCTTACACGGTAGAGGGACTGGAGAATATGGAAAACTTATGATACCTATTATCAACTTTGAATTACAACCGGAGAAAGAGATCATCTTATTAGTCACTGGAATCCATGTCAGCGAACAGGTAGCTAACAACCTTGTCAATCATTCAAAGTTACATGAAGATGGGGAAGTGGAAGTTTACATCTCGCCTACAGAGGCAATGATTAAGAATGTTTATGATGATAAGGCTGTAGACTTAGTAGGTTCTGAATCCTAAAATAATATAAAGAATATTTTCATGAGATTATGTAGATTTTAAATGGGCTCCTTAAGTTATCTTTACTTAAGGGGCTCATTCTTCCTTAAAAGATACACTTTTTTCGACAAATAACATATTTTGTTATAGGAGGTTCTATATGACCTAAGAAGGGAAGTGTGTGATAATGGAAGAGCAAAATAATAAGAAAGAAAGACGTTCCATTGTTGTTCCTGACCAATATCAATCCATCCAAGCTGCAGTTGATGCTGCCCTGCCAGGGGACAGGATATTGGTGAAAAACGGTGTTTATAAGGAAACAATTTCTATTACGGATGATAAAAGCAGTATAAAGATTATAGCCTCAGGAAAAGAAGTCATCATGGATGGTTCGACTCTCCAAATGAACTCCAATGGATTTACCATAACTGGAAATGTAGTTAATGTAAAAATAAAAGGATTTCATATTAGGAATTATGGAGGCAATGGTATTTTACTGGTTGGAGCTAAAAGTTGTATAATTAAAAAGAATACAATTTACAATAACACAACAGGAATTTTCGTTAGCTCTCCAAGTTTTGATAACCGAATCACGGATAATAGTATATTTAATAATGCAAATGGAATTACCTCTGTAAATACCAATGATAATTATTATTCTTATAATATGATTTATCAAAATACGGGAAATGGTTTTATCTTAAATCAAAGCAATGATGAAACGGTTTTTACTAATGTGATACGGAATAATCAACAAAATGGGATAGGAATCAACGGAGGCGCCGCTCATATCTTAGAAGGAAATGAGATTGTAAATAATTCGCAGAACGGAATTATCTTAGCCGCTGGTCTTTCCTATCGTATTATGAATAATAAAATTATGGATAATAAAGTAAATGGAATTCAATCCAATAATGTATTTGCAATAAACATCGAAAACAATAGGATTAATGATAATAACACTGGTATCCTTATGAATTCTTGTAGAAATAGTGTAGTTAAGAATAACACCATTAATCATAACATCAACCATGGAATTTCTTTAAATAATGAATCCGTTAGTATTCTCCTTGGTAATACCATCAATGAGAATGGTGGAAATGGAATTTTTGCTTGTACATCCTTGGTACAATCCAGTATTTATAATAATGTGATATTTAGAAATTCCATAAATGGTATCCATATTAGTGAAAGCGTTTTGAACACCATACAAAACAATGATATCGTTAAAAATGGTGAAAATGGAATTCTAATGGATCAATTAACGAATTTGAATACAATTTCTTGGAATAAGACCCTGAAAAATAATAGGGATGGTATCCAAATCAATGGAGATAATGCTCATATCCTAAGGAATAAGAGTATTAGTAATGGGAAAGTGGGTATCCGAATCAACGGGAACAACAATCGAATTATTGCTAATAAAGCCTTTAAGAATGGAAAATTAGACATTATGAATAATGGGATTAATAATGTCTATGAAAAGAATAAATTTGGAACTAGTAATTTGACATAGAGGAAAGGCTTGTCATTGAATAGCTCTTTAAGTATTCCGTAAATTTTTCTTTAGCTAAAATTTTCTTATATATTAGTAGACAAATATTTAAATAGACGATTGTTATCCTAAGATTAGGCCTTGGCTAGCAATCGTCTTAAAATCAACAAGTTTGGTTTTAGACAAGTATCAGATAAGCTTCGTTTTATACTAGTTCAGCTCGGTTAAACTTTGGTATTATACTAGTTCAGCTCAGATAAGCTTCGTTTTATACTAGTTCAGCTCAGCTAAGCTTCGGTTTCAGAAAAGTTTCTGCTTCCGATTTAGATATTAACTCCCAGTTCATTTAATTTTCCGATAGCATTTTCTAAACCGGTGAACAAGATGGTGTGGAAACCAAAGGGTTTTGCTGCTTCTATATTCTCCTTCATATCATCTAAAAAAACGGCTTCCTTGGGTTTGATATGGTATTTTTCAATTAAATATTGATAGATTTCAGGCTCTGGCTTAACATGGTTAAGCTCATAGGAAATGACCTGTCCATCAACATAGGGAAAAAACTTAAAATTTTCTTTGGCATATTTGAAATTTGCTTTGCCGTAATTGGACAATAGGTATACAAGATAACCATTTTCTTTGAGCGTTTTGATAAAGTCAACAGCATAATCATATTCCCATACAACCTCAAAACTATGATCAATATATTTTCTAATATCTTGGGTGATTTCAGGATCCATGGCACAAAACTTATCTTTTAATTCTTCGGGAATGGTTTCGCTCTTGCTTCGATCTAGCTCTTTCCATAAAGGATTAAAAACAGTCGCATGGGCAATTCTTGAAATCATATCCTCATCATATCCTTGCTTTTCCAGATATTTTTTCCAACCAAAGTGTACCAGTACATTACCAATATCTAAGATTATTACTTTAATCATTTTTATCTCCTAGTATTCTAAAATTAATTGAATTCATCATTCCAACATGAAAGATTAGTCCCCTAATTTTTCTGTATGGAATATTTACTGCATTTAACTTTATTATAGTAATGAAAGGGAAATATGGCAATATATATCAGGAAAACTACGCTTTTGCTTGCAGTAACTGGACATAATTGTTATATTTTTAATATATCAATTCATTAATACATCAATACATAAAGAAGGATTGATACTTTAGAAGCTAAGCAACAAAATATTATAAATACAGATTATTATAATACATAGATATCACCATGTAATAATCCTATTGGAGGAAAATAAAATGAATAAAACAACCAATACGAAGGTTGTAGAACAATCAAATCTTACAAAGAATCTTCCCAATGATCTACGACAAGTACTTAATTTTAATACTGGCTGGTTATTTTCTCCCAGTAATCTGGAAAATGGATATCAGAAAGAACTGGATGAACGGATGTTTCAACAGGTAAGTGTACCCCATGCCAATAAGATCCTAACAAAACATAAAGGAGAGGATTTTCAAGAGCAAATTGAATCCTATCGATTTATTTCTTGGTATCGAAGACATTTTCCACTGGATAGTAGCTATGAAGGAAAAAGGATTTGTGTAGAATTTGAAGCTGTTGCAACCATTGCTGATGTATATGTAAATGGTAAATTCGTAGGTACCCATAAAGGAGCATATACAGAATTTACATATGATATCACGGATTATGTTAAGACCGATAAATCAGATAATGTCATTGCCGTAAGAGTGGATTCGAGAAAACAAACAGAGGTACCACCCGAAGGGGGAAATGTGGATTATTGTATCTTTGGTGGTATTGTTAGAAACGTGAATATGATTATTACCAATCCTCTTCATATCACAGATACCTTTCTTACCACACCAGGATTAACAAAAGAAGAAGGAAGAGTCCAGGCACAGGTAGAGATAAAAAATGCAAGTAAAGAGGCTGTATGTGGTGTTGAAATAGCAGTCAAGGATCATCTGGATAATATTGTTGCATTAACAAGAATGGATCAAACCATTCTGGCAAATGAAACAGTTACATTTCATTTGGATACATCCAAAATAAGCAAGCCCCATCTATGGGATATCGATGATCCCTATTTATACAAGGCAGAAATTAGGGTCATTAAGGATGGACGATATGTAGATTATATGGAAAGTAAAATAGGTTTTCGCTGGTTTGAATGTACCAATACCGATGAGGAATCCGCTTTTTATTTGAATGGTAAAAAGACCACCTTAATTGGAGTAAATCGACATGAGCAGTGGCCTTGGATCGGACGTGCAGTGCCAAATAGGCTTCAGATAGCGGATGCTGATTTAATTAAAGAGACAGGCATCAATATTGTTCGCGCTTCTCATTACCCACAGAATAAAGCATTTTTACAAAGATGTGATGAAATCGGACTTATGGTCTTTGAGGAACCTCCTGGCTGGCAACATATTGGCGGTGAAGAGTGGAAGAATGTATTTAAAGAGAATTTGAAGGAGATGATTCTTAGAGACCGAAATCATCCTTCCATTATCTCTTGGGGTGTGCGAGTAAATGAATCCTTTGATGACCATGATCTTTATGAAGAGACAAATTCCATAGCGAAAGTACTAGATCCCACTAGGCCAACCCATGGGGTCAGAAGATTTGAAACTTATGAAGATAGTGAGTGCCAGGAAGATATATTTGCAGTAAATTATACATATCCAGAGATACCGAGGATAAGACCATATATAATTACCGAACATTCCATGGATTGGTTCAGTGGAAACGGCTTACCATCAGCAACCGATAGACAAGCGGTAGAGTTTATCAAAGCATATGCAGAACCAATGAATTATTATTTTGGTAATAAACTGGTTGCCGGTGGAATCGCCTGGTCGATGTTTGATTATAATAATGAGGTGAATTATACAAAAACCGGACATGTCTTTTACAGTGGTTTATATGATATCTTCCGCTTAGAAAAGCCGGTTGCATATTTATATCGAGCGCAAAAGGATCCGAAAGAAGAAATTGTATTGTATATAGCCAATGATTGGACAGAAAATTCACCATCTACCATAACAATACTAAGTAACTGTGATGAAGTAGAAATTCTGGTAAATGGAGAATCAAGAGCTAGAATCAAACCCAATGCTTATCTTAATTTACCACACCCAATTTTTCAGTTTGAAAATATTACCTTCGAAGCTGGGGAGTTAAAAGCGGTAGGTTTAATCGATGGGAAAGAAGTGGCGAGTGTAATCAAAAAAACCCCGGGAAGAGCTGTGGCTTTAGACTTGAAAGCAGATGATTTAACCCTTGTTGCTGATGGTACGGATATGACCAGGGTTATCATTCTTGCCCTTGATTCCAATGGAAATAGAGTAGCTATTGCTGATCATGAGGTAACCATTGAAGTAGAGGGTGCTGGGAGATTTATTGGTGAACAAAAAATTAAATTAGAAGGGGGTAGAGCTATATTTTTCCTTCAGTCCCACTACCTTACTATGGGAATCGTAACCTGTCATGTGTCTGCCAATGGTTTAAATAGTGCTAGTTGTGAAATATCTGTAACTGAATTCGAACCATCAGCTACGGTCCCTCTTTCTTAAATTTAGATGATTTGGTTATTTAAGAATTACATAATTGAATTATTGGAGGTATTACATGAGTGAATGGAAAAAAGAAGTGGTGAAGATTCATCATCAGGGAAGAATGATTTATGGGGTATCCTATCTACCCGAGCAAAAGAAATGTCCTATGGTTATCTTTAGTCATGGTTTTAATGGAAGCCACGGGGATTTTGCTATGAATAGTGAGTACTTGGCTTCAAGAGGTATAGGAGCATTTTGTTTTGATTTTTGTGGAGGATCTGTAAATTCAAAAAGTGATTTCGAGACGAAGGAAATGACATTGTTTACGGAAAAAGAAGATCTATGCGCAGTGATAGATACCATAAGAGAATGGGAGAATGTGGATCAAGATTATATTTTTCTGTTTGGAGGAAGCCAAGGAGGTTTGGTTTCTGCCCTAGCAGCAGAAGAATACATAGATAAAATACGAGGGCTTTTATTGTTATATCCAGCCCTAAGTATCCCAGATAACTGGAATGAGAGATTCCCTACCATGGACAGTATTCCTGATACAGTAGAATTATGGGGAGTAACCTTAGGGAGAGCGTTTTTTGAAACGATCCATGGCTATCATACCTTTGACCATATTGGTAAATTCAATAAAAATGTATTGATATTCCACGGTGATCAGGATAATATTATTTCTCTTTCCTATGGTGAAAGAGCAGCACAGCACTATCCCAATGCAAGAATCGAGGTGTTTCCAGGTGAAGGACATGGCTTTTCCGAAGAGGCTAATCAAAAAGTAGCCCAAATGACCTATGAATTTGTGAAAGTAAATATGAATTAAAAATCCATGACGGTATGAATTCGAGCTTATGAATCGATAGAAATTATGCTACCCTGTTGGTTTTATCTGGAACAAACAGGGTGCTTTTTATTTTATAGAACACTATGATCATTTGATATTTTATAAAACATCTCAATTAGATGTTTTATAAATCTGTGAATTGGATGTTTTATAAATCTGTGAATGGATGTATTATGAATCTGTGAATTGGATGTTTTATAAGTATGTGAAATGGATGTTTTATGAGAATGTGATATGGATGTTTAATGAATCTGTCAAATAGATGTTTTATAAATCTGTGAATCAGATGTTTTATGGATCTGTGAAATGGATGTTTAATGAATCTGTGAATTGGATGTTTTATAAATCTGTGAATGGATGTATTATGAATCTGTGAATTGGATGTTTTTAAGAATCTGTGAATTAGACGTTTTATAAATCTGTGAATCAGATGTTTTATGGATCTGTGAAATGGATGTTTAATGAATCTGTCAAATTGATATTTTATAGGAATATGTCAATAAATTAATAGT
>DUNZ01000019.1 GCA_012839085.1 Clostridiales bacterium | reverse complement strand
GTTATTGCCTTTCTTCCATTGATAGAAAAGTACGATTACGGGATATTGACTTGGTAAAAGAAGAATTACAATTTTTCTTAGATCAGAAAGTAAGCCAAGTGAAATTTGTAGACAGAACCTTTAATTGTAATAAGCAGCATGCCATGGAGATATGGAAATTTATTAAGGAAAAAGATAATGGAATCACTAACTTTCATTTTGAAATTTCTGCAGATATTTTGGACGAAGAAGAATTGGCCTTACTGGCAACCCTTAGGCCAGGTCAGATTCAATTTGAAATTGGGGTACAATCAACGAATTTGGATACAATTCAAGCAATTCGCAGAAAGATGGATTTTGGTAAACTAGCTAAGAATGTAAATCAAATTCGCAAAGGGGGTAATATTCATCAACACTTGGATCTTATTGCGGGTCTTCCCCTAGAGGATTTTAATTCCTTTTGCAAATCCTTTAATGATGTATACAGCTTAAAGCCGGATCAGCTCCAGCTAGGATTTTTGAAAGTGCTGAAAGGCTCCCCTATGGAGAGTGACAGTGAGAAATACGGAATTGTTTATCAAGACCAAGCACCTTATGAGGTACTTTATACCAAACATATCAATTATGATCAAATGTTACAATTAAAAGATGTATGTGAAATGGTTGATGTTTATTACAATAGCGGACAATTCCTCTACTCCTTATGTTTTCTTGAGAACTTTTTTGACAGTCCTATGGATTTGTTCCTAAGACTGGGAGAGTATTATGAGGAAAAAGGATTAAACCAATACTCCCATACAAGAATTCGTAGATATGAGATTTTACTAGAGTTTTATAAAGAGGCCGTATTAGAATCTAGTACTCAAGAAGAAGCCAAGGAACTGTTGGAGCTATTCCAAGAAATTTTAACCCTTGACTTGGCCTTACGAGATTTTATAAGAAGTCGTCCCTTTTTTGCTAGGGAGGCTGTTCCATATCAGGAAATGCGTAGTGTACTAGACTCAAAAGGACTTAACCATAAGAAATGTCATATTGAAAAATTTCATTATGATCTTATGAAAGCTTGTGACCAGGGAAAACCATATAAGAAAACACAATATATGATATTTGATTATGAAAATAGAGATCCCCTAAACAAAGCTGCTAGAATCATCTGCTGTGAGGAAGAGGCCACTTTCTAAAGGAAAGGTGGCCTAGAAAAACAGTAGATTTTATGGGGTGATTAGAAAGTTATAAGGATAGAAAGAGAAGGGATAACAAATGCCAAGAAGTAAAATAACGAAAAAGGAGCAGGAGAGAATATTAAGAATCATAGATGCCTTGAATAAGGAATATCAAATGGAATATAAATGTTTCCTGGACTATGAGGAACCCTGGCAATTATTAATTGCAACTATATTAAGTGCCCAATGTACCGATGAAAGAGTAAACATGGTTACCAAAGAGCTCTTTCAAAAATATAAAAGCATTGAGGACTTTGCAGCTGCAAATCAGAGAGAACTAGAAAAAGATATTCATTCTACCGGCTTCTATCGAAATAAGGCAAAAAATATTATCGAATGTGCAAAACGGCTGGTGGAAGAATATCATGGGGAATTGCCAAGGGATATAGAAGACTTAACCAGTTTAGCAGGGGTTGGCAGAAAGACAGCCAATGTAATTCGGGGAAATATTTTCGGGGAACCGAGCATCGTGGTGGATACCCATGTAAAACGAATTTCCAATCGTCTAGGTCTGACAAAGTATGAGGATCCTGTGAAAATAGAATTTGATTTAATGGATAAATTACCGAAAGAACAATGGATTTTATATAATATTCAAATTATAACTCTAGGCAGAAGTATTTGCACTGCCAGGAGTCCAAAATGTGAGGATTGTTTCTTAATCAATGATTGCCCTTATGGAAAAGAAATGCTGAAAAAGAAGATAAAAAAGGATAAAAAAGCCTTGAAGGAATGATGAAAATAGAATAAAATAGGTGTTAAAAATCGAGGTAAGCATGCCAGAAAATATATCCAAAAGCTTACCTAAACCAGAATGGTATGAGTTACTTTGGATATACTATATTTATAATCTGGACGATGCTTATTTATAAACACTATTTTAATTCTTTTAGTTCCAGGATAAACTGATTCTTATTCTGTATTCTAACGTTGGAAAGTGCTTGAATAAGATCTTGAATTTTTTCTTCTTGATTTTGTTCTTGATATATTTTAGCTAGAAGTCGATAAGTTTTTTTGGCATCGGTTTTACATCTGACTGCATATTCAAGCACGGTGATAGCTTCCGATGGATAGTTCATGGAGTAAAGACGTTCTCCCCATTTTTGTAAAGTACGAACAAGGATGATATAATTATTATCACATTCGGATAGCTTAGGTAAATTAGCAACTCCATACTGGAGTTTTAAATCCGTGTTGGATATGCCGGTAAGATTGAGGATCTCTTTTTTAGATAAATTTTCAATTGTATCTCTGTAAGATTTTAGGCTTGGATCGTCATGATCTGATGCTGGGAGTTCATTTGGATCTATTTTTAGATAATCCAAATGGGATATATCAACCCGTCTTACATGATTAGCTTTATTTTCTCGGGACAAATAGGAATCTAGACTTTTCTTTGAAAGCCTATTTGTTTTTCTTATAACATATTGGAGCCAAAGAGCCACTACCAGAGTGGAAGCAAATAAAAGTAAGTTACCCATAGGAATCACAACCTAACATAATAATATAGTATAAAATAATATAAAGAAGAGGTGGATTAAATGAAATTTCATAGTAAAAAAACAAAACAAATCATTTCATCAATTATTGTAGCAATACTAATTCTCTCCATGATCATTCCTGTATTTGTATATATGATTAATTAAATATACATAATTGGACACTGAAAGTCAATGAGGTAAAATACGCTTGAATAATCTAAGCTTTATGATACAATAGGTAGAAGTCACATGAAATACAACAGATAAAATAGAACATGGAATGGACTGCTTAGCTAGTAGAAAAGGAGGATGAATCATGAGAAATAAGATCATATTATCCGCTATTTTTGTATTAGGGTTCTTTTTATTTGTTGGAAAGCCTTCCATTGTATCGGCTGAAGAAGCCAATAGAATTTGTAAAGGCGTTTTTATTGATGCTGTTAATGTTGGTGGTATGACCAAGGAAGAAGCAGAAGCTGCAATAGAAGACTATATTGCAGAGTTACGCAATAAGGATTTGGCCATTTTGGCCAATGACAATGTGGTTTATGCAGAATTGGCTGACATAGACTATGATTATATACCAAATGATAACATAGAAAAAGCTTTGGCTTTTGGCAAAAGCGGAAACCTTATAAAAAGGTACAAGGATTTAAAAGATATTGAGTATGGAAGTATTGTATTACCACTTTCCTATACTTTTGATGAGAATAAACTAAGGCAAATTATAATTGAAGAGGTTGGAGCCTATGATATTGCTCCAGTCAATGCAACCTTAGCACGTAAAGATAACAAGTTTATTTATAAAGATCATGTCTTGGGGGTTAAGGTTGATGTAGATAGAACCTTTGAGTTAATCAAGGATATTTTGCTAAACAACTGGAATCGATCCGATATTATTGTGAAAGCAATAATGGCAGAAGTAATGCCGGAATATACCAAAGAGGATGTGGAAATGGTTACATCTATTCTTGGTTCCTTTACCACAGAATATGCATCCTCAGCAGAGGGTAGGGCAGCCAACCTAGCCAATGGTGCTCGATTAATTAATAATGCTGTTGTATATCCCGGAGAGGTATTTTCAAGCTATGAGTATTTGACACCTTTTACCAAGGAAAATGGTTATTATGTAGCGGGAGCTTATCTACAAGGAAAAGTAATTGATAGTGTTGGAGGTGGCGCTTGCCAGGTTACTACTACCTTATATAATGCAATTCTAATGGCAGAGCTGGAAGTAGTAGAAAGACAACCTCATTCGATGACAATAAGTTATGTGGATTTGTCTAGAGATGCTGCAATTGCAGGAACTTATAAAGATTTCAAATTTAGAAACAATACGGAGTATCCGATTTTGGTTGAGGCATATACCAAAGGGAGAAAAATCACTTTTAATATATGGGGATACGAAACCAGGGATACAAAAAATAGAAAAATAGTTTATGAAACAAAAATTTTAAATAAAGTAGATCCACCGGATGATGTTATAACGGAAGATCCGACCAAACCCACCTCTTATCATAAGGTTACTCAATCAGCACATACTGGATATACTGCGGAGCTATATAAAATAGTTTATGAAAACGGAGTCGAGGTTAGTAGAACCTTGGTAAATCGTAGTAAATATGCTCCAGCACCTCGTTATGTAACGATTGGTACCAAGGTGGTAGAGGAAGAAAAACCGGGTCAAACGGATGGAACTAAGAAACCGAAAGATGAACCAGCAGAAGAGACATTAATAGATGAATCCGGCGGGGAAATCGAGGGACAAATTGAAGGGATGCATAATCGTGCAAATCCCGGGCAACAGCTTCAAGCGGATATTGATTGGGAAGCGATCTTGAATCAGAGCGCGGAAGTTAAACAACCGGATGAGGAGTAATGAAAAATCAATGAGAATAGGAAAATTACCTGAGATAACCTTAAAAAGATCAGTGCTTAATCAAATAGGACGTAGGCGAAAGGAAGTGTTAGTTGGTCCTGGGATTGGTGAGGATTGCAGTGTAATTGCAATCGAAGAAGATGAAGTTCTGGTTCTTTCAACAGATCCAATTACCGGTACCGTTAAGGATATTGGAACATTCGCAGTTCATATTACCGCAAATGATATTGCATCCAATGGTGCAGATATCATTGGAATCATGTTGACGATTCTTTTGCCCGATACAACAGAAGAGGCTGATCTTAGATTGATGATGCAGGATATTGAAGCGGTATGCAAAGAACTGGAAATAGAAGTACTGGGTGGACATACGGAAGTTACAAAGGCAGTATGCCAACCGATTGTCACAGTTACTGGAGTTGGTAAATTAAAAAGAAAAGATTTAATAAAAACAGCAGGAGCCAAACCTGGTCAGGAAATTGTAATGAGCAAATGGGCAGGTATTGAGGGAACGGCTATTATTGCCTCCACGAAAGAGGAGGAGCTTTTAAAAATTTATCCACAAAGCTTTATTACGAATGCGAAAAGTTTTATTAATTATATCTCTGTAGTTCCTGAAGCCAAAGTTGCACGAGAAGTTGGTGTATCATCTATGCATGATGTTACAGAGGGTGGAATCTTTGGTGCCTTGTGGGAAATGGGAGTAGCATCCCAGGTAGGATTTCAAGTTGATTTAGACAAAATACTTTTGAAGCAAGAGACAGTAGAAATTTGTGAGTTTTATGATTTGAATCCCTATCAGTTGATTTCTAGTGGCTGTATGCTCATGGTTACAGATCGAGGAAATCAACTAGTAGAAAGTTTAAAAGCAGAGGGGATAACAGCAGCTGTAATTGGACATATCACGGAAGGGAAGGATCGTTTAATTATAAACAAAGAGGATATTCGTTTCTTGGAGCCCCCCAAAAGTGATGAGTTGTATAAAGTGGTGTAAGTAAAAAGATATATATTCTTTTATTACCTAGTTGATTCTGAAAATAAAAAGGGAGAGAGGGATTAGGATGAGAGAAAAAGTTCTGGCGGCAATTGATAAAAACAGTAAATTAACCCCGGAGGATTTGGCAATTATGTTGGGCTCAACTCCGGAGGAAATAACCAGATTAATTAAAGAGTTAGAGGATGAAACAGTTATATGTGGATATCCCACCTTAATTAATTGGGATAAGGTACAGTGTGAGAGAGTAACGGCCCTTATTGAAGTAAAAGTGACTCCTCAAAGAGGTTTGGGATTTGATAAAATAGCGGAACGTATTTACAAATTTGATGAAGTTCAATCGGTATATCTTATGTCCGGTGGCTTTGACCTGACCGTTATTATTGAAGGAAAAACAATGAGAGAAGTCGCCAATTTTGTTTCTGTTAAGTTGGCTCCTATGGAAGCCATCCTAAGTACAGCTACCCATTTTGTTTTAAAGAAATACAAAGAGCATGGGCTTCCCCTTGTTCAAGAAAAGCGTGATGAAAGGATGTTGATTACCCCTTGAGAAATCCATTATCAAAAGTAGTAAAAGAGATACAGCCATCTGGTATTCGAAAATTCTTTGATATTGTAAGTGAAATGAAAGATGCGATTTCCCTGGGGGTTGGAGAGCCGGACTTTGATACCCCTTGGCATATTCGAGAAGAAGGTATTTATTCTCTCGAAAAGGGAAAAACCTTTTATACATCAAATGCAGGTCTGAAAGAGTTGAAAATTGAAATCTGCAATTATATGAAGAGAAGATATCAGATGGAATACGATTTTAATAAAGAAACCATTGTTACCGTAGGGGGCAGTGAAGCAATTGATATTGCTCTTCGTGCAATGTTAGACCCAGGTGATGAAGTATTAATACCTCAGCCATCTTATGTATCCTATCTACCTTGTACGGTATTAGCAGGAGGAGTACCGGTAGTTATTGAATTAAAGGGTGAGAATGAATTTAAATTAACCAGGGAAGAGCTCTTATCTGCGATCACAGAAAAAACCAAGGTTTTAATTTTACCTTTTCCCAATAATCCCACTGGGGCAATTATGGACTATGATGACTTGAAATCCATAGTTGATGTAATTATTGAAAAAGATCTTTATGTGATTTCTGATGAAATATATTCCGAGTTAACCTATGGAAAGCAACATGTATCCATTGCATCTTTTCCAGGATTAAAAGAAAGAACCATTGTTATTAATGGATTTTCAAAATCCTATGCAATGACTGGATGGAGACTGGGCTATGCTGTAGGGCCTTCCATTATTATTGAACAGATGATTAAAATACATCAATACGCAATCATGTGTGCACCTACCAATAGTCAATATGCAGGTATTGAAGCATTAAGGAATGGGGATTCTGATGTAGAAATGATGCGTGATGCATATGATAAACGGAGAAGATACTTAGTTCATGCTCTTAGAAAGATGGGAATGGAATGTTTTGAACCCTTTGGAGCCTTTTATGTATTTCCTTGTATTAAAAAATTTGGAATGACATCGGATGAGTTTGCAACAAAACTACTCCAGGAAGAAAAGGTTGCGGTAGTACCTGGAACCGCTTTTGGGGACTGCGGTGAGGGTTATCTAAGAATATCTTATGCCTATTCTATAGAGAATTTGAAAATTGCCTTAGAAAGAATGGAAGAATTTGTTACACGCTTGAATAAGAATAATTGACGGATTTAGTTGAAAAAAGATAGCTACCTGTGATAAAATGAAAGTAGGATACATAGGAGGATGACTAAATGACTACAATTAATGTTGAACATATAAATCCATTCTTGATGGCATCAACTAAAATTCTAAAAGAGATGTGTTTTATAGAGCCTAAGCTTGGGAGACCTTTTATAAAAGACCCTGTATTTTTGGATAATACATTACTTATTTTAATCGGTTTCACAGGAGAAATGAGAGGCCAAGTTATAATTGCTTTTAAGCAGGAAATAGCTTGCGATATTGCCTCCAAAATGATGATGATGCCAGTTACAGACTTGGACGAAATGGCAAAGAGCGCCATTTGCGAATTGGGAAATATGATTCTTGGTAATACGGCGACTATATTTTCTACCAAAGGAATTGCAATTGATATCACACCTCCTACCTTGGGTACAGGTTCCATGTCATTTACGAATAACTTTGCAAAGAATATATGTATTCCAATTGAGTATGATAACAAAACAATTGAAATAAATATTGCAATTAAAGGTGATTAATTTCACCTTTTTTCTTTGGCAAATTTAAAAACTATATTAATATTATGAGGTGCCAATATGAATATCGTATTATTAGAGCCAGAAATACCGGCGAATACCGGAAACATAGGGAGAACCTGTGTGGCTACTGGAACAAAACTGCATTTGATTGAACCAATGGGTTTTCGCCTCAATGAAAAACAAATTAAACGAGCAGGTTTGGACTACTGGAAGGATCTTGATTATACGGTCTATGACAGTTATCAGGACTTTCTGAATAAAAACCCTAATGCAAAAATATATATGGCGACTACAAAAGCACAAAAAGCTTATACCCATGTGAATTATGAGCCGGATTGTTTTATAATGTTTGGTAAAGAGAGTGCTGGTATACCGGAGGAGCTTTTATTAGAAAATAAGGAAAACACCATCCGTATTCCCATGGTTGGTGGAATTCGCTCCTTAAACCTTGGGAATTCAGTGGCTATAGTTTTATATGAAGCCTTGAGGCAGAATAATTTTGAAGGCATGAATCTAGAGGGACAATTGCATCACCATAGTTGGGAAGAATAAAAGGGTAAATTACTTCCCGGACTTTGTTAAAGAGAATATAAACTCGGAGCCAACACCTTCGGTACTGATTACATTAATATTTTCATTATGTGCCTGAATGATTTCTTTGGTAATGGATAATCCAAGTCCAGTTCCTCTTTTATCTTTTCCACGAGAAGGATCGGTTTTATAAAATCGATCCCATATTTTTTTTAAGGATTCCTTAGGGATACCGGCTCCGTAATCTTTTACAGATACGAAAACTTTTTCTCCCTTTTCTTCCGTAGAAACTTTGATTCTGGAGTTCGTATGGCTGAATTTTATGGCATTATCAATGAGGTTGTATAATACTTGCTGTATTTTACCCATATCAGCATCCACATAAGTCTTCTTTGAAGAAAAGACCAAGTTGAGGGTGATTTTCTTGTTTCTGCAGGCACCCTCAAAACTCTCTGCTGTCTTTTTAATGATATGATTAATATCAAAGGAAACAATGTCTAGAAAGGTTCCATGGCTCTCAAAACTATTTAACTCTAGTAAACTGGAGGTAAGTTTATTCAGGCGTTCTGTCTCAAAAAGAATAATATTCAGGTATTTGTCCTGCATATCATGGGGAATGGTTCCGTCCTTAATTGCCTCAGCATAACCTTTTATGGAGGTTAGTGGGGAACGAAAATCATGGGAGATATTTGCTACGAATTTTTTCTGATAATCTTCCAATTTACTGATCTCACTGGCCATGTAAGAGATTGCTGCTCCCAGATTCTGATACTCACTTAATCCCTTTAGATTAAGGGTGTAATTATAATTACCAGAGCTGTACTCCATGGCCGCTTTCATCAACCTCTGCATCGGTATCCCAGTAACGGCATGAATATAAAGAAATACGATAAATAAAATAGGTAGAAAAATCAAAAAGCATATATTTATCATATCTAGATAACGGTTCGCCTCTTTTTCAAGGAAAGTAAGGGGAGTATGTAAAACAATATATCCTCTTACCTTATAATTATAGGTTACCGGCTGAGTAAAACTAATCATAGGCTCATCAAAATAAGCTCTGAAAAAGGTGTATTCAGAGGTGATGTTTTCAAGAAAATTTGGATTCAGCTCATTAATATTAACATTTCGGGCATTTTTGCTATGGGATGTATCGGAAATGATAGTTCCGTCAGGGTTTACAATCCAAATACGCATATCTAAAAATGTATCAATGGATCGAAGCTGAGTCGCAAGGCTTTCTAAGGTTATTTTGTCGTTGAAAAAATAATTCATATACTCATTGGAAATTAGTTGCGCCTCTTGATACATTTGCTCGAATTTATCGTTTTTTAAACGTTTTTCAAGGATATTCATTCCATATGTATTCAGTAGTACAAAAAAGGATACGCTGATAATTAAATAACATATCACTAACCTTGCCCAGATGGTCTTTTTCAAGAAATCACTGCCTTTCTAAGGAAGGGGTGGGATCATCATCTTTTTAAATTCTTGGCTTCAAATTTATAGCCAATTCCCCATACCGTGGATATTCTCCAATCCCTGTGATCTTTTATTTTCTCCCGTAAACGTTTGATATGTACGTCCACAGTTCTGGTATCTCCGTAATATTCGTAACCCCAGATATGATCTAGCAATTGTTCCCTTGTAAATACCTGATTGGGATTAGATGCTAGAAAATATAATAATTCTAATTCTTTCGGAGGCATTTCAATGGTTTCTCCTAAATACTGTACGGAATAATTGCTTAAATTGATCATTAAATCTGTGTATGCAACATACTCACCTTTGGGAGTAGAGCTTGTTTCAACTTGAGTTATATTTGGATTAAATCTTCTTAATACGGCACGAACCCTGGCTACTAATTCCTTAGAATCAAAGGGTTTGATTATATAATCGTCTGCACCCAGTTCAAGGCCTAAGACTTTATCAAAAATTTCGCCTTTGGCAGAGAGCATAATAATAGGAGTAGAGGAAGTTCTTCTTATCTGGCGACATACTTCATAACCATCAATTCCCGGTAGCATCAGGTCAAGGAGTATCAGATTTGGCTGATACTCCTGAAACTGTTTGATGGCTTCCTCACCATCATGGACAATTAAAGTATCAAAACATTCTTTTGTAAGATATAGGGATATTAATTCGGCTATATTTACATCATCATCTACGATCAGAATCTTTTGCTTGGATATCATGATTGGCTCCTTTCTTTATATTTTATTTAAATTCTACAATAGTTACCCCATGGTTACCTTCGCCAAAACCACCAATCCGGAAAGACTTAACATACTTGGACTTTTTAAGATGTGCATGTACAGCGTTTTTTAAAGCTCCGGTACCCCGGCCGTGTATAATGGTCACTTGAGGGAGGTGAGCTAGGTAGGCATCATCCAAATATTTATCCAACTCAGGTAGAGCCTCATCGACGGTCTTTCCAATCAGGTTTAACTCAGGATGGATGTTGTAGGCCTTGGATAATTTGATTTTACCGCTCTGTGTCTTACTAAAGCTAGGGCTAGAGATTACTTCCTCATCCGAAAGTTCGATATCTCGTAAATTCACCAAGGAACGAAGGATTCCCATTTGAACGTATAAATCCCCTTTTGCATTAGGTAGACTACTAACCGTGCCCTTTAATCCTAGACGAATAACATTTACACTATCACCGATTTTAAGATCCTGGGGTGATAGTTGTTTCTTTTGCTTCTTTTGGTTCTTATACAAATCTTTTTCATTGTTTTTCATTCTTTCACGAAGGGTATTGCGCTCGGCTTCCATATCTTTGATATTTCCACCATCTTGTAACCATTTGTTATATTTTTTAATGCTTTGATCTGCATATTCTTTAGCTTCCTGTAAAATTGCCGCAGCCTCTTCCTTGGCTTCCTTAAGGAATCGCTCCCTTCTTGCGTCTAGGGTTTCGGTTTTTTTAGCAAGATTTTTCTTCAATTGCTCAATCTCTTGCTTATATTTCCTAATTTCATCTTGTTCTTTTTCAATGGTAAGTCGGCTTGCTTCCAGATCACTTAGAAGGTCTTCAAAAGTTTTATCCTGTTTTCCGATTAACTTTTTAGCGTCTTCTATAATATAGTCAGGTAATCCAAGCTTTGAAGAAATGGCAAAGGCATTACTCTTGCCAGGAATCCCAATCAGAAGACGATAGGTTGGGCGTAGGGTCTCCACATCAAATTCACAAGAGGCATTCATGACACCCTCTGTTGATAGGGCATAAATTTTTAATTCACTGTAATGAGTGGTAGCCATAGTACAAATATTTCTCTTGTGTAAAGAGGATAAGATGGACATTGCCAGAGCAGCACCTTCTGTGGGATCCGTGCCAGCACCTAATTCATCAAAAAGAACAAGGGAACGGGAATCCGCTTTGTTTAAGATTTGAACAATATTTGTCATATGAGAGGAGAAAGTGCTAAGACTTTGCTCAATACTTTGTTCATCTCCAATATCTGCATAGACTTCTTCAAATACCGCCAGTTGCGAACCATCAAAGGCCGGAATATGAAGGCCAGCTTGACCCATCAATGTTAAGAGACCTACGGTTTTTAAGGTAACTGTTTTACCACCGGTGTTTGGTCCGGTGATAATTAACATACGAAAATCTTTACCAAGCATAACATCTATGGGGACTACTTGCTTGGGATCAATCAAAGGATGACGACCTTTTTTAATATGAATAATATTATTTTGGTTAAAAATGGGCTCACTAGCCTTCATTTGTTTGGATAGAGATGCCCTTGAAAATATAAAATCCAATTCTGACAAGGTATTAAAATTATATTCCAGACTTTCCGTATATTCTGCCGCTTGATTGCTTAAATCTGCTAGAATCTTTTCGATCTCTTCCTGTTCTTTAATGGATAATTCTTTTAGCTGGTTATTTAGACGAACGATTGCCATAGGTTCAATAAAGAGGGTTGAACCTGTGGAGGATTGATCGTGTACCATACCCTGGAATTGATTTTTATACTCCGCTCGAACTGGTAGGCAATATCTTCCATTTCTCATGGTAATGATATTTTCCTGAAGCATGGTTCTTGAGGAATTTAGTATCGAACTAAGATCACTATGAATTTTTTCATTGGTATTCTTTATAGAGCGACGGATTGCCTTTAAGGTTGGGCTGGCATCGTCGGCGATTTCTTCCTCAGAAAGGATACAGCGTTTGATTTCATTATTTAAAGGGGTTAAGGGTTCTAAACCAGCAAATAATTCGGTTAGGGAATCCTCGGTTTGATCTTCCCCTTCTTTACCAGTATAGCCTCCATAGGCTTTAATTCGAAGCGTAGCATCCAAATCAGAGCTGATACGAAGTAGTTCCACTGCTCCTAAAGAAGAGCCAACCTTCAGTCTCATAATGGATGGCCGAATATCATGTATTCCCCCAAAGGATACACTACCCTTACGCATGATTCTACTAAGGGCATCAGTGGTTTCTCTCTGGAGACGTTTTATGGTTGCAAGATCGGTCTGGGGAAGCAAACGTGAACAAAGCTCCCTTCCGTAATTGCTTCCTGCTAGGGAGCATAATTTATCTATAATTTTATTATATTCTAATGTTCGTAAAGCTTTTTCATTCATAATCATACCTGTGCCTTTCTTAATTGATTCAAGTATGCTCTTGGCATAGAAGTATTCTAGCTTCTTTCTCTATTTTACCTTATATAGTAAGAAATTAAAACTAGAAAATAAAAAGCTTAATTAGAATGGCTTAGGGAGCGATCCCTTGTCCCTTTGTTTACAAAAAATTCATAGTATGTTAATATGTCAATGGTAGTATAGGACTTAAGTATCATTTGTTAGTAAAGAATAATTTTGTGATCCAATTATAAGGAGATTAAAATGTCTAAGGACAATGATAAAGAAGATAATGATTTTGAATTTATTCAGGAGCAAATAATAGAAAAAAAACGAAAAAAGATCGGAAAATATTTGCCGCCCATGCTTTTTACTGTTTTTATGGCAATTCTTTTTGGTATCATCGCTGCATTTACTTTTGTTATTGCCGAGCCTAAGATTTATGACTTCATGCACCATAAGAAAGTGCCCAACACACCAATTAAAATTCCTTCTGCTTATCCAGAGGAGACAGAAGACCATCAGGAGGATGATTCCGAAATCATAGCTTCTGAGGATGACAATGAGAATTCGGCAGATCTACCTACAAAACCGCCGGTTATTTTAGAAACCATAGCTGCGGATATTGAAGACTTTAGTAAAATGTATACCGAGATTAAAAAGGTAGCAAATCAAGTAAATAAATCAATTGTTAGCGTTTGTAGTAACATAAGTGGAACCGATATGTTTGGTGAACCAGTAGAGAAAAAAGTACTAACCAATGGAATTTTGATAGCGAAAGACAATACACAATTATATATCTTATTAAGTTTTGACCGAGTTGAGGATGCCAGCAATATTACTGTAGAATTCGCCAATATGATTAGAGCCAATGCTGTGATCCATGATTACGAAAGGGAGCTGAATCTTGCCATCATTTCGGTAAAATTGGAAGATATCCCTTTTTCTTATGTCAATAGTATTAGTATGGCCACCTTAGGCGAATCCTTCACTCTTTCTGTTGGCAATCCAATTATCGCCTTAGGATGCCCCAATGGTCATCCAAATTCTATGCAGGTAGGTATTGTTACCAGTAAGGGTAGTTTCGTCTATATTACGGATAATCGCTTGGATTTATTTAATACAGATATTGGGGATAATAAAAGTAGCGATGGCTTTATTATGAACTTAAAAGGGGAGCTAATTGGTGTGATTACCAGAACCCTAAAACAAGGTGTTAATGAAGAGTTGAGCACGGTGATAGGAATTAGTAAGTTGACGGGGATTATTGAAAAAATGGTGAATAAAGAGCCCAGAACATATTTTGGAGTAAAAACCGAGGATATGACGGGAGAGGCTAAGGCTTATTATGAAATCCTAAATGGTATCTATGTAAATGAAGTGAAAGCAAATTCACCAGCCTTAAAAGCAGGAATTAAAAATGGAGATATTATTCTTGAAGTAAATAATCAAATTGTAATTAACTCCAATAATTTCTATAATCTAATTTCCAAATATAAACCCCAAGATGAGGTTAAGGTTAAAATCAAAAGAACCTCAGCTTCAACCGAAAAAGAATTGGAAGTAATGGTTACTCTTGGTGCAACAGAAGAAGAATAGAAGTTTTGTTTCAATTCTTTGTGATAAGAATAAAAAAGTATTTGTAAAAAATAGTAGTGCTGTCCCAATCTACTTCCCCCTTAAAGTTGGATTTTGATTTAACTTTAGGGGGCAGTTCAACTGGTAGTAAGGGGGACAGCATTTATTATTTTTGACTTTATATATCTTTTGGGCTAGGGTATAATAGAAATAGATTAAAGTGGATAGAAAGGTAAGAAGAATGAAGTATATTCAAGAATTAAGAGAAGGCGAACTAATTCGCAATGAGATATATCTATGTAAATCAAAACAAATGTTGACCGGAAAAAGTGGGAAAAACTATATGTCACTTATTTTGCAAGATAAGACAGGGATCATCGATGCAAAAATATGGGACTTTACCAATGGAATTGAGCAATTTGAGGCTATGGACTTCGTACATATCGATGCGAGGGTTACGAGTTTCCAGGATGCTCTTCAATTAAATGTTAGTAGGATATATAAGGCTCACGAAGGGGAATACTATCCAGAGGATTATTTTCCAGTAACAAGTAAAAACATTGACCAGATGTACCAGGAAATTGTAGGATACATTGCTAGCATTAAGGAGCCTAGTTTACGTATTTTGGCTGAGACCTTTTTCATTAAGGATCCTACGTTTATCAGTAAATTTAAGAAACATTCCGCAGCTAAGAGTGTACATCATGGCTTTGTTGGTGGATTGCTGGAACATACCTTAAGTGTGATAAAAATGTGTGAGTTTTACGCAAAAAATTATCCTGTAATCAACAAAGATTTATTGATTACAGCTGCTTTATTCCATGATATTGGAAAAATGGATGAGATTTCAGAGTTTCCAGAGAACGACTATACGGATGATGGTCAGCTTTTAGGCCATATATTTCTTGGGGCAAATAAAGTGAATTATCAAATTAAGCAAATGGATAAGTTTCCGCCTAAACTAGCCAAAGAATTACTTCACTGTATCTTAGCCCATCATGGAGAATTGGAATATGGTTCTCCAAAAAAACCAGCTACGGTAGAGGCTTTGGCATTACATTTTGCAGATAATACTGATGCCAAGATTCAGACAATGACGGAGCTTTTAAATGCTGGAGACCCAAAAATTGAATGGATGGGCTACCAAAGAATGTTTGAATCCAATATCATGCGTTCTACAAAAGGAACAGAATAATACGGAGAGATTATGGAGACACAGGTTAAAAAGAATGATTTATTGGAAGTTACAATTGAAGATATAGGCAATGATGGAGAGGGAATTGGTAAATACAAGGGATATACCCTCTTTATCAAAGATACGGTAGTTGGTGACCGGGTACTGGTGAAAGTAATCAAGACCATGAAAAACTATGGTTATGGAAGGCTAATGGAATTAATTCAACCCTCTAGCTTCCGGGTTACTCCAAGATGTCCCATTGCTGCTAGCTGTGGTGGTTGTCAGCTTCAACATATGACATATGAGAAACAGCTAGAATATAAGGGAAACAAGGTCCTCAATTGCCTTACAAGAATCGGTGGCTTTGAAGATGTTCCTATGGAAGCAATCTGTGGGATGGAGGAACCTTTTTATTACCGAAACAAATCGCAATTTCCTGTGGGAAGAAAAAAAGATGGAAGTATTGCCATTGGATTTTATGCCGGCAGAACCCATTCGATTATAGATACCCAGCATTGTTATATCGGTGCCAAAGAAAATGTAGAAATACTTAAAACCATGCGTAAGTTTATTGAAGATTATCAAATCGAGCCCTATGATGAAGAAGGCCATAAGGGGCTTCTTCGACATATTTTGACCAGGGTGGGGTTTGTTACCGGTGAAATCATGGTTTGCCTTGTAATCAATGGAAATGATTTGACCCACAAAAAGGAATTGATTGAACGTTTGCGCAAAATACCTGGAATCAAGAGTATTTGCTTAAATATAAATAAAGCGAAAAGCAATGTAATTTTAGGAGATAAGATTATTCCTCTATGGGGAGAGCCTTATATTCACGATTACATTGGCCCTATCCAATATCGAATTTCACCCTTATCCTTCTTTCAGGTCAATCCAATCCAAACAAAAAAACTATACGAAATAGCGCTTGAATATGCAGACTTACATGGAAATGAAACGGTTTGGGATCTATATTGCGGAATAGGAACCATATCATTGTTTTTAGCTCAAAAGGCAAAACAGGTTTATGGAGTTGAAATCATACCCCAGGCAATCGAGGATGCAAAATTTAATGCAGCTATGAATGGAATTAAAAATGCTGAGTTTTTTGTAGGAGCCGCAGAAGAAATCTTACCTCGAAAATATCAAGAAGAAAATATTAAGGCAGATGTGATTGTGGTAGACCCTCCACGAAAGGGTTGTGATCAAAGTCTCTTGGATACCATTTTAAAAATGGCACC
>DUNZ01000156.1 GCA_012839085.1 Clostridiales bacterium | reverse complement strand
CATCGATAATGCTATCCCTACAACCGGGAGCCGTGGTTGTAATAATAGGCCTTCCAATCGCCTCTGCTTCAATAATTTGTCGGGCATTTCCTTCATAGTATGAGGGACGAACGAAGATACTACAAACTTCAAGATAGGTTCTAACATCATCGGGAAATCCGCAAAAATATATAATGCCACTTTCTAAGACTTCTTCCAAATCGTCCTCTGTAATAAAATCCGGTCCTTCTTCATATTTTCCAACCAATAAAAATTTTACATGCTCGTATTTTTTATGTACGATTTTGGCAGCTTCAATAAACTCAAAAATCCCTTTTGATTTTAAAAATGGGGCTATCATACAGACAACATCTGTTTCCGGCATCTTTTTTTTCATATAATACAAGAGATTGACACCAGGGCCATTGAGGAGGGTAGCTTGCTCTTTTTTTACTAATCCCCACTGTATCATTCTTTTATAATCATATCGATTTACAAAAAACACATTCTGACAGCCTTTAAAAATCTTCCGATACAAGAACTTTTCCAATGTTTTTTTTATGGAATTTTTAACACCAGAATAATTAAATGCATGGTCTAATTCCATGATAAATACATTCCTATTGCTAAGACGGGATCGTATTGCAGCCAGGATCCTTAGTATGAAGTGTTTGGATAGAAATGTTATTAATATATCAGGCTTTAACCCTCGATAAAAGAAAATTATTTTTCTTATGTTCCTAAAATATTTAAAAAACCGATATTTTTCTGTACAAAGTGGAATCCGATAAAATTTGACCCCTAGAGAAGTCATCTTTTCTTCTATCCCATATTCCAAAGCATGGGCTGTACATATCACCTCATGTCCATTGTTAACCATCTCCTTGATCAGGTCTTCATGGAAATTTAACAGGGATTCTCCGGTGTTCACCGATATCATAATTCTCATGGTTCCTACATCCCTTCCTTTAAAAATCCAAGCCCTTCTTTGGACTCCAATAATCTTCTTATATTCAATAGCCCCCATCCTTGCTTTTCCCAGGGTTGACCTAAGTCTACTGCACTATCACGAATACGAAGTTTAACTTCTTTATTGGTTAGCCTTGGATATGCCGATAACAATAGGGCAATCGCACCTGATACCACGGGGGTGGCCATTGATGTCCCACTTTTTAAGGTATACAACATTGGTGAATCGGTAGATATTAATCTGACTCCGGTATTTTTTCCCCGGATCCCGTATCGGCTAATATTACAGGATATGATATTGGATCCGGGTGCTACAATATCTGGTTTTTTAATACAATATGGAGTTGGGCCCCTGCCTGAATAATCTTTGGTACGATTTCCAAATACTTCAACATCCACATTATCGTCGGAAGAACCAACGGTTATTACTTTACGACTGATGCCTGGGGTCGAAATGGACATGGGTCCTGGACCATTATTCCCAGCTGCCACTACAACAATGATGCCATGATCCCAGACTGCATTTACCCCCTGAACCAGTAGGGAGTTTTCGTCTAGATTTTCTTTGGCTGATGTCCCAACGGAAATGTTAACAACTCGGATATTGTATTTTTTTCTGTTATCTATAATCCATTGTAGACCAGCTAGAACATCAGAGATATTTCCATCTCCACGATGATCTAAAACCTTAACACCGATAAAATTACAGGCGGGAGCAATTCCAACGTATTTTCCCTTGGAGCAATAGCCATTACCCCCGATTATCCCCGAGACGTGGGTCCCATGACCGTTGTCATCATAAGGTTCGGTACGCTTGTTTATGAAATCAACAAAGGCCACAACCCGATTACCTCCCTCTACAAAATCCTTATGTAGAGCAATTCCCGTATCCACAACCGCTACTCCGACTCCTGCTCCAAAATATCCATGATCATGAGCCCATTTACATTCTATGATATCTGCTACCCGATTCATCTGAGCAGTGATATGAGTATCCATTTCTACACTAATAAGACCCTCAATGGCTTTTATGGATTCCACTTTTGCTTCATCGACTTCGATTACATAGGCACTAATCATTGGGAGTCTGTACTTGATTTTTCCATATTTCTCAATGATCTGCTTCTTTTTTTCATATTCCCTGCAATGCACGATAATTTGAACCTTATTTTCTTTTTCCATATCAGGCTCCAATATCTTTTGTATAATCCTATTCGTAAAGCTTTGCCAATATACTTATTCTTCGAAGCCGTGTTTTCCCAAATATTTAAAATACAACAGTAAGCAACATTTTAAACTGCTCTTCTCCATATACTGCATGGGGGACATTATTGGGCATAACGATGGTTTCCCCTTTGCTTAGAATAAAAACTTCCTCACCTATGGTTATTTTTCCAGTACCATCTAGTATGGTTACCATGGCATCCCCGTTGGAAGAATGGCTACTAATTTCTTCTCCCTTATCAAATGAGAATAATGTTAGGCTTACACTTTTGTTCTGTACCAAAGTTTTTGATACAACCTGACCCGGTTGATAGGCAACTTGCTCCTCCAATTTAAGAATTTTAGACATCTCGATGTTTTTCATTTTGAATTTTTTCTTATCTTCCATAGCTAAGTACTCCTTTCATTTTTTTACTGTTACATAGTACTTTATCACAAATTAGATATTTTTTCTGTTATCTTAATCACAATTTCAAAACTTCATCCATTTATTAGTTTAAAAAAATAAATATTTATAGATTTGTAGAAAAGTTAAACGAAAAAACAGGAAATCAGTCAAGCTCAACATCATATGATACATTGTAAACAATATTTGGAGGAATTAAATTATGAGTGATTTAGCAGCAACCCATTGCGACAGTGGACGTAGAGGAAACGATTGTGGATGGCTTATTTTCTTAATTCTTATTCTCTGCTGCTGCAATAATAATGGCGGTGGCTTCTTAGGTGGTAGAGATGGTTTCTGTGATGATGGAAATGACTGCACTTGGATCATTTTCCTAATCATAATCCTCTGCTGCTGCTGTGGAGGTAATGGCTTCTTCTAATTAGCCGCTACCCTTGCTTAAAATTAGGATGAAAATCAAAAGGAACACGGTTT
>DUNZ01000001.1 GCA_012839085.1 Clostridiales bacterium | reverse complement strand
TATAGATTAGATTAAATGTGGCAAGACTAAACTGGGGTTTTTCAGAAAACAAACTATCAAACATATTCGTGATGGGTGTTCTGAAAAGAACTAGAATAATTGTAAATGTAATCGCACCAAGTACACTAGTAATCAGATGGAATAATGCGATACGTTTTCCATTGGCATTTGTTGTTAGGGATGCCATAATGCCATCGGTACAGGTTCCTATATTTGCTCCCATTACTAAGAAAAAGGATTGATCTATACTATGGATTACTCCCGTAGCCAAGAAAGCGATAAAAACACCAGTAGCCGCTGAAGATGACTGTATTATGGCGGTAAAAAGAATTCCTAATATTACTAACAAAATTGGATTTTGCATGATTTCATATTCAAACACTTTAGAGAGTTGAATACTTAGGGTCGAATCTGCTCCACCGATTGCAGTTTCCATCACTTCCATACCGATGAACAACATTCCGAATCCAATTAAAAATGGTGCGATTTTATTAAGGGTTTCGTTGCTAGTAGAAAATATGATAATTACACCAACGAAGGCAATTGCTGCAAAAACGGAGCTTATGCTAAAGCCACCTTTACTGATGCCTGAAAGGGCAAATATAAATGCTGTAAGAGTGGTACCTACTTTTGCACCTAGGATAAAACCTGAACCTTGCTTAACCGTTACAATATTTGCATGGGCAAGTCCTACTGTCATAATTGAGGTAGCCGAAGAAGATTGAACCAGTGCGGTAGCCCCAATTCCAATTCCATAATTAAAGACTCTGTTTTTGTTAATTATTTTAAAAAGATTTCGAATTCCAGATCCTGCACTTTTTTCTAAACCAGAGCTCATCTGCTTCATACCAAACATAAATACAGCGACTCCACCTAACATAAGCAGTAAATCCATAATAATTTCCATTACATTTCTCCTCTTATCTGTTATCTGTGCCTTACTTCATATTTACTTTTCTTTTAGTGACATAAATACTACCGTCTCCTCATGGCTTAAGGCTCATTATTCACCTCTACGCTCACGGAAACATATCAACCATTTTTTAATGGTTTTTAAGTTTACGAATATATGCCAACTCTATCATTATATCGTCTACTTCTAAAAATGCAAACATCGTTATAAAATTATTATGATTTAATTATTATGAATTTAGCCGAAAAATAAGCTTTTTTATTATTCTTTGTATACTCTAGCTTTTTTATTTAACTAAAAAGCACCTCATCTGCAAAATAAAAAATTGATTCCCATATGCTATTTAAAAAAGAGCTTTTGCTCCATAGCTTATTTACTATTTCGCAAAAGCTCCTGTTATAACTGCCTATTTCCTTATCTCTTATACCAATACTACCTGATTACTTAATAACCATGGAATGTAACATTGTATTATTGGCTATTTGTTGTCAACCTCAAATGTTTTGCCTTCCCAATTACGGAAGACCGCCTTTTCATCCCCTATATACATCAAGTAATTCGGTAAAATTGGAGTTTTTCCGAGTCCCCCCGGTCCGTTGACAATATATGTAGGTATCGCCATTCCTGAAGTGCGTCCTCTCAATGTCTCCATGATTTCTAAGCCTTCCTCTATGCGAACCCAAAAATGGGACGTACCTTTCACCGTCTTCGGATGGAAAATATAGTAGGGTTTTACCCGACTTTTCAGAAGATTCTGGTTTAATTTTCTCACGATATAGGGGTCATTATTAACCCCGTTCAATAATACCATTTGATTTCCAAGGGGAATACCTGCGTTAGCCAGCCGCTCGCAAGCTTCTTTTGATTCTTTTGTGATTTCCCGTGGACTGTTGAAATGTGTATTTACATAGACAGGATGGTATTTTTTCAGGATATTTACCAGATTTTCTGTTATGCGCTGAGGAAGAGTCACTGGTGTTCGCGTCCCAAATCTTATAATTTCCACATGATCGATCTCTCTCAACGACCTCAGTAACTTTTCTATCATACGATCACTGAGCATAAATGAATCTCCACCAGTGATAAGCACATCACGAATTTCTTTGTTTTTCCTCACATAGTCTATTGCCGTTTTAATCTTATTCCAGGACACGTTATTGTCAATTTCTCCAATCATACGCCTTCTCTGACAAAAACGACAATACATTCCACATGCGTTTGTCACCTTTATAATCAAGCGGTCTGGATATCTTCTTGTCACGGAATCAACAGGGGTCCAGCCGGCCTCGTCCATTGGATCTAAATCTCCGTCAAGATTCAGCTCATCTGGTGATGGCACCGCTTGTCTACGAATAGGACAGTTTAAATCCTTAGGGTCAATAAGTGACAGATAATACGGCGATATTGCGTAACGATAAGTTCTACCGATCTCTTCAATTCTCTCTATGCTTTTAGGCGATATTCCAATGAGATCCGCAAAATCTTTTATGTCCGTAAACCGGTTGGCCAGTTGCCATTTGTAATCATTCCACTCTTTTTCAGTAGCCCCCAGCCTTTCCATTATTTTTCTCTTTTGGATCTCTATCCGCTCTTGATCTTCTAGACCTGTAAGTATACTATCCTTGCATTCAATATAGTCTGCGATCGAATCCTTCAGTCGAGTAAATCTGTCGGTATTTGTTCGATGTACTGTTTTAGCTGCTAAGTTTCCCATTTGTTTAGTAACACCTCCATTATTTTAAACATAAAACCTGAATAAATCATGCCTTGTATTACACTGTAGGATTAGCTTGTTACTTAAAAATAGTCGGCTATTTCTGTATTGACACACAGGATCTATTACAGATATTAGGAGAACACATTTTTTATATGATATGCCTATCTGTTTAATGCTGTTTTGGGACTGAATCTGATGAGTTACAAAGGATTGTAACCTTGGTTTAAACGTACTATTTCAGTACGATATGAGGTTTAGAGATATGTAAAACTGGGAATTGTTTCTGACCGTGTATTGTACTACTTGACCAAAAAAACGACCTCACTGATTGTGAAGATCGCTTTAAAGGCAAAATACTCCTTTCCCCTAAAGCTTCCGAGGTTAGCTGACGGATTCGAGCCGAAAGGAAATTAGCCCTACCGGATTCTCAAGGTGTGAGAGTCCGGATTCACCCCAAAATGGTTCCCCCGTATTCTGTATGCACAGAAATTCAGCACTTATAATATTAAGATAACAAGATAAACTGTCCTCATTAATTATAATAGGAAACAGATTGAAAAGTCAAATCGTAGAAAATCTTATTTATCATTATATTCTTTCTTTCAATATATATAGTTAAGATCATAGATTCAACCATGGATTATCAGGAAGGTTTTAAAAGACTTATTTAGATAAGGTGCCAAGGCCGGGCCACTTGCAACTATTTGCGTACCATAATGTATTCTTTTCCTCACTTGATTCAGTATTTATTCAATTTAACCTAGCATCCAACCCTTTGGTCTTCCAACAATGTACTAATGAGCATCGGTTAAACTATAGCAGGATCGGTAGGTAATTTTATCTAGTTAATAATTTCACCATTGTTTTTGGCTAATTTTTCACGCCATTCTCCTTGCTCAGCAGTTGTCAATTTTGCCCACTCTGTTACTTCACCAATAATTTTTAAAGGTTCTTTCGAGCGATATGAACGTGTTAAGTTACCAGGGAACTTTTTATCAGTAACATTAGGGTCGTTTTCAAATTCACCCGTTGGTTCTACTATATAAATACGTTCTCTTCCTTCTCCTTTCGCTAATGTTGCTGCAAGCCCTGCACCATTTATATTAGCAGTAAAATAAATGTGGTTCATTTTAAGATCAGCTTTGTAATTTGAATTTCCACCGTCTGTTAGTAAATCACCAACCTTCAAATCTGCCTTTGTCCCATGATAAAATGGACCTACATCCGTTGGTGCACCCTTAGCTGAATTTGATAAATCATAATTTCTTTTTGCATTCTCAGAATCACCCAACTCCTCATAAAATTTGGCAATGTTTAAATATAAAGTTGGGTATGCACTTTTAACATTTTCATCATTTATCTTTAGGGCACACTGTAAAGACGTCTCCATCCATGTTAGCTTGTCTCTAGTATTCTTTTGCATACGTCCCAAATGATAAGATGCGATAAATCTTTCATAGTCATCTCTTGATTCATGCCATGCTTTTTGAAACATTGAGAGTGCATCATCAACTTTTCCACTATTCTCCAACCCCATTCCTGACATACAAAGTTTTATAATAGGGTTATTGGGATCAAATTTTATTTTCATATAATCTTGTCTCCAAATTAATTGTTAAATATGTTGTTTATTATATATGTTGTTTGTTATATATGTTGTTTGTTATATATGTTGTTTATTTTAATTCTATTTTAAAAATACTAGATGATTCTCCCCAAGGATGATATCCTGTTCCAATTTTTGAAAACCCGTATTTTTCATAATAACCAATATGATCTGTACATAGATATAGACTACTGTAACCTCCTTGTTTAGCATCTTCTTTCGCTTTCTCCAACAATAAGGCGCCATACTCATTACCTCGGTACTCTTTTTCAATGTACAATGCGCAAACCCAAGGATATAAATCCATCCTACTGATAAAATCATTGGTTATCAAACCTGCGCAGCCAATTATCTTATCATCATCCATTAATAAATACCATTGTGGTAATGGCGCCACTGCATTAATACAGTGTGTTATGCAATCTTCATAAACCTTATTACTACTTTCACTTGCCCATTTACTTTGAAAATATTGAATCCCTAAATCTTTAAACTCTGGGTTTTCCCTCACTGATACTAAATTCATTTTAATCTCCTTCTAATTCATTAAAACCATCTCGCTTAAAATCAGCTCATGATTCTATCTCAAATTAACATTGCTATTTGCTCTATTCCTTCTAATAAAGAAAGCTTAAAGATAGCTTTAATGTTGACCTAACTAGTGGGGGATAACCTCCCCAATCATTGTTTTTCACTTGCTTCTTTTATACATATCAGGCTATAAATATCGTCTTACATTAAAATTAGACCTATATCAGAACAATGTCAAGATAGTTAACAAACATTATTTACCTTTCTAAAGCATACTGATTCATTCTATTCTATCTCCTCTACCCTAACTAATTTTGGTCTCATAATTTATCATAAAGTACCTCCGATATTTTCTCGTACATATCAAGGGTTTAGGTCCAGTTGATATATTTAATTTTTCGAACTTAGTATTTTAAGGCTTTGATTTTTAATAGTACCTAGTGCCTTTAATCATAAAAAAACTGTCAATCAAGGAAAGTCCCCTCAATTGACAGTTAAATTATATTTTCTTAACAACACTGGATTTTAATAGCATAGCTCCAAAGCCATCTATTTTACAATCAATATCATGGATACCATCCGCTGGTTCATGAATCAATCTTATGTTCTTTACTGTTGTACCTCTTTTAATCGATAAGTTGCCTTTTAATTTTAGATCTTTGATTACTGTAACAGTATCACCATCATTTAAGATATTACCGTTGGCATCTTTTATAATGTTTGCATCTTCATTATTTTCAGCTACAGCATTAGGATTCCATTCATGAAAGCATTCCGGACAAACCAAGAAATTAGCATCTTCATATGTATATTCAGAATTACATTTTGGACAATTTGGTAACTTACTCATCCTTTACACCTCCGTTCATAATATAAGTTTTGCTCCAGCTTTAATATATTAACATACTCCTAAGATTAAAGCAAAAATATGAACTCCTAATACATATAGCCCTAGTGTTCTAAATGACAAGTCAAGTCCTAGAGATTAATTTATCTTACCTATCTTATGATCCATATCCTTACTGTTAATATTCCTTAACAGTAAAATCAAGCAATAGCATATTAGCAAACTAAATAAAGGGAATATAATGATCTCCATAATACTCATTGAAACGCCAGCAAGATATTGGCTTATTATCATAGCTGTCAGAGCTGCTCCCATAGTAAAGCCTTTCATAATTATTACGGAAGAAAGAAGATATCCAAAGGGTTTTCTTTTCATTATCAGCACACCGGATAATAGTGCTATAGGAACTATAAATCCCAAGTCTAATCCTTGAATAACAAGGGTGGTATAATGTTCTAAACCTAAAGGTACCGTTCCATTGGTTATTGTAGGAATGATATCTTTCATCCAAAGTAAACATAATGCTATAGCAAAAAATATTTGAAAACCACCTAAAAATCTTACTGGAAGTTTTTCACTAAATGCAGAACCCAAATTATTTATATTAAATGAATTCATTAATAATATAAATGAAAAGAAACTAGCGGACATAAGTATCACATAAACAATAAACATTGGATTGTACATCCATAAAAAAACATAGGAAATATATGTATATAAGAAATAGCCTAAGGTTCCCGTAATAGGTTTCATCCTGATGGGATACTAACAACGACTCTATTCCCGTCGCATTCATACCCATATTTGAAACTCAACTATTCAAAACATATATTTATCCTCCGTAACACATGTTTAATCTGGTTGCAAATAATCAAGACACTACTGTAATCCGACTCCCCAAATACAGTTACTTATTTTTAGCCCTGCAAAGCAGAATCTTGTGATATAGAGTATGTAGCTTTTTTCAATATATCATCCCCCTTAATTTATATCGTAGTGTAAAGACTTACACTATCTTTTTTTATTAAAACCTTTATATATCAAGGGTTACACGTTATTTAGATAAAAAATAACAATGACCCCCTGTTTTCGAGTATAATTGGAGTTATCACACAACCAAATATTCCGAAAAGGACGGTCATTGTTATGAACTCAATTATACTCCATTTACTCACTATTATTCAATACCAAT
>DUNZ01000155.1 GCA_012839085.1 Clostridiales bacterium | reverse complement strand
TGATGAAAACATGATGTATTTGCAACGATACCCATTCTCCGTTATCAACCCGGTTAACCAAGCTGTAATGAAAACATGATTTATTCGCAACCCGCTTTCGCTTGATGAAGCACCTAGTGGCTCTAAGCCCTCAAAGTACGAGGTCTAAGAGCCAAGGGCTTCATGACAGTTGCTCATGAAATCATGTTTTGCATCCCGGTTGATAGATTAATTGGACGTTCTGAGGGAATAAAGGTAATATAGGATTCACATAATTTTTAAGGGTGCATGAAACACATGAAAATCTAGGATGGTTTTTGATGTATTAAGTAATTCTAATTGTAGACTAAATTCTTATTAGTAAATTAAAACTGTATCATGAGGTACACAATAATATCTTAATTTTTTGATAAAGTAAGACCTGGGTTTTATCTAACTTACTTAGAATAAGAAAGAGTTTCTCTTGTGAAACTACTTTCAAGTAATTTTGTAAGGAGGTAACAAGCTTTCTGCTATAGATATAAAGAGAATAAACTATGGAAGGTGATGGAATGAAAAAACAGTGGAAAGAGGATGTTAGGAAAAGTTTTGAATTGCATGGTAAGACATACGATTATTATAGTTTGGAAGCCTTAGAGGATGCGGGATATGATGTTTTAAGGTTACCCTATTCCATAAAAATATTATTGGAGTCCTTATTAAGACAAGAGGATGGATATGTGATTACCGATGAACATGTAAAAAATTTAGCGGAGTGGAAAGATTTTAAGCAGAAGGATGCTGAAGTTCCCTTTAAGCCTGCCAGGGTAATTCTTCAGGACTTTACTGGTGTGCCTGCAGTGGTTGATTTGGCCTCTATGAGGGCTGCCATAGGGAAATATTCCGGTATGGAAGAGTCCTTCATTGATATGATTAACCCGGAGGTTAAGGTGGATCTTGTCATAGACCATTCGGTTCAAGTGGATTATTACGGTGATAGGACAGCAATTGAACGGAATAAGAAATTAGAATTTGAACGTAATAAGGAAAGATATCAGTTTTTAAACTGGGCTGAGAAAGCTTTTGATAATTTTACGGTAGTGCCACCTGCAACTGGTATTGTTCATCAAGTGAACTTAGAATATTTGGCTCAGGTAGTGATGCAAAAGGAAGAGGGGGACAAAGTAGTAGTATATCCTGATACCCTGGTAGGAACGGATTCTCATACCACCATGATTAATGGTCTTGGTGTTCTGGGCTGGGGAGTTGGAGGAATTGAAGCGGAAGCCGGTATGTTGGGACAACCTTCTTATTTCCCGATTCCAGAAGTGATTGGTGTACGTTTGACCGGAAGTTTACCAGCAGGTTCTACCGCAACGGATCTGGCTCTTCGAATTACTAATTTACTTCGTCAGACCGGTGTAGTTGGAAAGTTTGTAGAGTACTTTGGTGAGGGCGTTAAGCATCTATCTTTGGCTGATCGAGCTACCATTGCCAATATGGCACCTGAGTATGGTGCAACCTGTGGGTATTTCCCTGTGGATGAGGTTTCCTTGGATTATCTAAAGTTAACGGGACGAGCTGAGGAGAAAATCCAATTAATACGTAAGTATTTAAAATTAAATCATATGTTCTATGAAGAAGGACTGGAGCCTGTTTATACGAAAGTTCTTGAACTGGATCTATCCACTGTGGAAACTGCTCTTTCCGGTCCGAAACGTCCTCAGGATTTAATACCTCTAGGAAAAATGAAAGAGGCCTTTGAAGAATCCCTAACAGCTCCTCAAGGTAATCATGGCCATGGACTTTCAAAAGAGGATATCAATAAGAGTGCGCAAGTAGTTTTACCAGACGGAAGAAAAAGTACGATGTCAACCGGAGCGATTGCCATTGCTTCCATAACTTCCTGTACCAATACTTCCAATCCTTCCGTTATGCTAGGGGCTGGATTGCTTGCTAAAAAGGCTGTGGAAAAAGGCTTATCGGTACCTGCTCATGTTAAAACATCCTTAGCTCCTGGATCAAAAGTGGTTACAGCTTACTTGGAGAAGGCTGGGTTAATGCCCTACTTGGATCAACTAGGCTTTCAGGTAGTGGGATATGGATGTGCTACTTGCATTGGTAACTCAGGACCTTTATTACCAGAAATTAGTTCTGCGATTACCGATAAGGATCTTTTGGTAACCTCTGTTTTATCTGGAAATCGTAACTTTGAAGGCCGCATACATTCCTTGGTTAAAGCCAATTATTTAGCTTCTCCACCTCTAGTAGTGGCCTATGCCCTGGCTGGAACTGTGGATATTGACCTTGTAAAGGAACCTATTGGTAAGGATCCTGAGGGGAATCCAGTTTATTTTAAAGATATCTGGCCAAGCTGGGAGGAAGTGGCAAAGTCCATGGAACAAAGCGTATCTCCCGAATTGTTCCGTAAAGAATATGAGACAGTTTACGAAAACAATGAATTATGGAATGCAATCGAAGCAGGGAATGAAAAGCTTTATCGCTTTGATAAGACTTCTACCTACATTCAGAACCCTCCATTTTTTGATGATTTAAGCATGGATTTAGAACCAATTGCTTCTTTAACAGGCTTAAGAGTACTGGCTAAGTTTGGGGACTCAGTGACAACAGATCATATTTCACCGGCTGGTGCCATAGGGAAAAATACTCCCGCTGGAAAATATTTAATGGAACATGGAATTGAAGTAAAAGATTTTAACACCTACGGATCTAGAAGGGGGAACCATGAGGTTATGATGAGGGGAACCTTTGCTAATATCCGAATTCGTAACCAAATTGCTTCGGGTACAGAAGGAGGCTATACAAAACATTGGCCAAGTGATGAGATTATGCCCATTTATGATGCCTGTATGAAATATAAAGAAGAGGGTACTGGATTAGTTGTCCTTGCTGGTAAGGATTATGGTATGGGATCCTCCAGAGACTGGGCTGCCAAAGGTCCTAGCCTTCTTGGGGTAAAAGCAGTAATTGCAGAAAGCTATGAAAGAATCCATCGATCCAATCTGGTAATGATGGGGATTCTTCCGTTACAATTTATGGAAGGGGAAAATGCAGACAGCTTATCTTTGACAGGAGAAGAGTTTATTGATATATCCTTGGATGACAAGGTGAATCCCCATGACATTGTTGTGGTGACCGCTACAAACAAAGAGGGGGTATCCAAAGAATTTAAAGCATTGGTTCGATTTGATTCTATGGTGGACGTGGACTATTATCGTCATGGTGGAATTTTACAGATGGTATTAAGGCAAAAACAAGAGGAACTAAGGAAGAAACAAGAGGAAAAAAAGAAATAACAAAAGGAAC
>DUNZ01000154.1 GCA_012839085.1 Clostridiales bacterium | reverse complement strand
ATCTGGTATTTACTAGAAACGGGGGATATTCTTATCTAGAACATACACAGAATGAATATAAACCATACCTTCATATCCTGGAACTTGAGGATAAGGCCTTTGAGCATTTGCCCATTCAAATGATAGATGGTAGGTTACCGGAAAATGAGAATGAGCTTTTAATATCGGAGCATATCATTACCAATGGAGGGGTAGCATATGAAATTGGGGATACCATAACCCTTGAGGTGGGTAATCGGCTTTTACCAGATGGCACTGTTATAAGAGAAAATAAGAATCTAATTCTGGATCAAGAAGAAAAACCAATAGAAACTATAGAAGTAAATCAATCCAAAAGCTTTACCATTGTTGGTATCTGTAGGCGGCTTTCCTTTACTTTTGAATATTATTCTGCCCCTGGATATACAATTATAACAAAAATAGATCTATCCAATTTAGGAAGTCAAGAAACCATTGATGTTTATTTGAAAGCAAAGAATCCTAAGAAAATATATGATATTATTGAAAAATTTGCAGAAGAAAATAATTATCATGATTATTCTTTTAATTATGAAGTCCTAAGGTATATGGGATACAGTAATGAAAACACCTTCAATTCTGTTTTGTATAGCTTAGCTGCAATTTTAATTGCCTTAATCATGGTAGGCTCCGTTTCCTTAATTTATAATTCTTTTGCCATCTCCGTAAGTGAACGAATAAAATTATTTGGGCTTTTATCCAGTACTGGGGCTACAGCAAAACAGAGAATGAATTCTGTGTATTTTGAATCTTTGGTAATTGCTGCAATCGGTATTCCAATCGGAGTTCTTTCAGGGATTTGTGGAATTGGACTAACCTTATATTTGCTTCGTAAGCAGCTACTGGATATCTTATTTACTGACTATTCCATGGCTCTTTCCTTGCATGTTTCCACTCCTTCCATTATTGTTGCAGTCTTGGTGGCCTTATTAACCATTTTAATTTCGGCCTATATTCCAGCAAAAAGGAGTCGTAAAGTATCTGCAATGGATGCCATTCGTCAAACCCAAGACATTAAATTAAATGCTAAAAAATTAAAGACTTCAAAATTAAGCCGAAAAATATTTGGCTTAGAAGGAGAGTTGGCCTTAAAAAACTTTAAGAGAAATCGAAGAAGATATAGAAGTACAGTTATTTCTCTTTTTATCAGCATTGTATTATTTATCTCAGCTTCCTCCTTTGCTATGTATTTAAAAGATGGGGTGGAAGATGTTTATGAAGATACGAATTATGATTTATCTTATTATATTGGTAACGGATATACGGAAAGCGAGATAGAGGAAGTATATCAATCACTCCTGGATTTGGACAGCATAGAAAATGGTTCCAAGATAAAAATGATCTATGGATCGACCATATTAGAAAAAGAGAAAATTAATCCAGATCATTTTGCTTTAATGTCTGAAATTGGTGCTGTGATTGATCCCACAGAATTAGAAACCATGGTTAATCTTTATATCATTGATCATGAAACATTTTTAGATTATATTGCTGAAGTAGGATTATCTAAAGAAGAATACTTAGAGGGTGAAGCAGCTGGTATTATCATTGATAATCAATTCTTTTATCATGGAGAGGAAGGAAGATATAATAATCGAAAATTATTTAAAGATGATGAAAATGTAGACCAAGTCCAGTTTAAATATGTAACAGACAAGGGAGTAGAAAAAGAAATTCCCTTAAAGGTAAGAGCCTTTTCAGAAAAAGTACCCATTGGAATATCTGATTATAGCTCAAACAATTGTTTTAAGTATTTAATGGATGAGAAATATTTAGAAGAAATGCTTCCTGAGATTCAGGAGAATGATTATTATTCATATTTTTATTTTGCATCCAAGGATCCCATGGTTGGACAGGAAGATATGAAAGAAATTCTTATGGAAGCTGGCTGGCCTACAAGTAATATTTATAATGTAGCAGAGATTTTGCAGAATAACAGGAACATCCTCCTAGTTGTTTCCGTATTTACCTATGGCTTTATCGTATTGATTTCTTTAATTACCATTGCCAATGTATTCAATACAATATCTACCAATGTGAATTTACGGCGAAGAGAATTTGCCATGTTAAAATCCGTGGGAATGACACAGCGAGGTTTCGATAAAATGGTGAATTATGAATGTATTTTTTATGGATTGAAATCCTTGCTGTATGGCTTACCTGTTTCCATAGGAGTTACCTATCTGATTTACCTTAGCATCGACCAAGGTGTTGAATCCCAATTTCAGTTACCAATCAATGGGATTTTAATTAGTGTGTTTAGTGTGTTTTTTGTTGTCTTTGTAAGTATGATGTATTCCATGAGTAAGATAAGAAAAGAGAATATCTTAGAAGCCTTAAAAAATGAAAACCTATAAATGAATAAAAAAATATTTACTTTAAAGTGGTAAAGTGTTATAATTCTATCTAAACATTTTTATCATACAAAAGTTTATGGAGGTAAAATCATATGGGACAAAATGTATATAATCCTTTTGAATCTGCTCAGATTCAATTTGATCGAGTTGCTGATAAAATCAATTTGGATTCATCCGTAAGGGAGCTCTTAAGAGAACCTAGCCGGGAATATCATTTCACAATTCCTGTAAAAATGGATGATGGTACTACGAAAGTATTCAAAGGCTATCGAATTCAACACAACGATGCCCGTGGTCCTGCAAAAGGGGGAATCCGTTTCCATCCCCATGAAACCGCAGATACCGTACGTGCATTATCTATGTGGATGACATGGAAATGTGCGGTAGTGGATATTCCTCTTGGTGGTGGAAAGGGTGGTGTGATCTGTGATCCACGTAATCTTTCCCAAGGAGAACAAGAAAGACTTTGTCGTGGTTATATCCGTCAGATTGCTAGGAATATTGGCCCAGTAACCGACGTTCCTGCACCGGATGTTATGACCAATGCTCAACATATGCTTTGGATGATGGATGAGTATGAAGTGATTACCGGTGGAAAATATCCTGGTACTATCACAGGTAAACCAGTTGGAATGGGTGGTTCCTTAGGCCGTAAAGAGGCTACTGGTTACGGTGTGATCTATACCTTAAGGGAAGCTCTAAAATCATTGAACATTGATATTGCAAAGACAAGTGCAAGTATTCAGGGATTTGGCAATGTAGCTGAGTATGCAGCTCGTTTATATACCGTTATGGGAGGAAAAATTATTGCCATTTCTTGTTGGGATAATAATGATAAGAAAGCCTATACCTTCCGTAATAAAGATGGATTTGATATCGAGAAGATGGCAGCGATTAAGGATTCCTTTGGAACCATTGATAAGGAAAAAGCGATTGCCATGGGAGCCGAAGTGCTTGATGGAGGCGAATGGATTAGTCAAGAGGTAGATATTCTACTTCCATGTGCACTTGAAAATCAGATTAATGCTAGTAATTTTGATCAAATCAATTCCAGTGTTAAGGTAATCTGTGAAGGTGCCAATGGACCTACTGCTCCTGATTGTGATAACTTAATTATGGAAAGAGATATTTTCCTTGTTCCAGATTTTCTATGTAATGCTGGAGGGGTTACTTGTAGTTATTTTGAACAGGTGCAAAACAACATGAATTATTATTGGACAAAGGAAGAAGTTTTAGAAAAATTGGATTCAAAGATGACTTCAGCCTTCCAGGCAGTATATCAGCTGGCTCGGGAGAAGAATTTGTATATGCGTGACGCGGCTTATGTTATTGCCATCAATCGTGTGGCAGAGGCAGTTAAGCTTCGTGGTTGGGTATAAAAAGCGGGTAACTTTGTAACTCCAGATTTTAATTTAAATAAAACCGGCGGTATGATTATGGAACTATGATCATACCGTCGGCTTTTTTATACACGACAGATTAAATGACAGATTAAATGTAAATTATTTATAACAAATTATTTACAGCAAATTATTTATATATAATATAAGTTTACTCATTTACCATGGAATTGGTAATTGCATCTGCTAAGGAATCCAATTCCGCTTCACGATCGGCTCTTAATGAGGAACGAATATCCAAAGGACTTCCGATAATCTCCATGTTTTTCATTCCTTCGATCGCTTCTGTCATATTCTTTAGGGCCGCACTGGACCAGGTGTGATTACCAATGAGAGAAACCTTACGGTTTTTTACACCGAGAATTGACATCTCATGCAGGAGGGAATCCATCAGAAAATACAATTGCATATTGTAAGTAGGAGCAGCTAATACCATATGACTGTATTTCCATATATCGGATATGATGTAGGAAGGATGAGTCTTTGAAACATCATACATCCGCATATCTTTAATTCCCCGTTGTGCTAGTTTAACAGCCAAAGCGTTCATAACATTTTCCGTATTTCCATACATGGAGGCATAAGCTAAAAGAACTCCATTTTTCTCAGGAAGATATTTGCTCCATAAATCATATTTTTCTAAGATGGCAGGAATCTCGTCTCCACGCCAGATCAATCCATGCAAGGAGCAGATCATATGAATCGGAAGATTAGAAACCTTCTTAATAGCTGCCTGAACTTGTGGACCATAGCGACCAACAATATTGGAATAATAGCGTCTGGTTTCATCCCAGAATCTATTATCATATTCCACTTCGTCTGCGAAAATATTTCCCGACATAGCTCCAAAGGAACCAAAGGCATCGGCGGAGAAGAGGATCCCTTGGGAACTTTCATAGGTGAACATAACTTCTGGCCAGTGTACCATAGGGATATAGTAGAAGCGTAGGGTATGCTTTCCTATGGAAATCTCGTCCCCATCTTTTACCTCTAAATAATTCTTTGACATATCTAGAGTATAAAATTGAGCAAAAAATTGAAAAGTTTTTTGATTCCCAATTACCTTCACATTAGGATAACGACGAAGAATTTCTTCAATATTGGCACAATGATCCGGCTCCATATGGTTTATAACCAAATAATCCAAATCTCGTCCATTTAATACATGGGCAATATTTTCGTGGTATAGAGCACTGATCGAAGCGTCCACCGTATCAATTAAAGCAGTTTTTTCATCAAGAATCAGATAAGAATTATAAGAAACGCCATTGGGCAGTGGAAACATATTTTCAAATCGTTCCAAGCGTCTGTCATTTCCTCCCACCCAGTAAATCTGAGGGGATATTTCATAGGTACAATGCATAATAAACCTCCTTGTTGTTTCTATTATTTGTATTATTAGTGAAATTCCTAGTTAAAGGATAATTATAAGACAAAATTTAAGTTATCTATATTTAAATGAATTAATAGTTATTATATCAAATTATTGCAATAATTAAAGAGATAGATTGGATTTTTTATAATAGCTTGGAAAGAGATTGAAAAGAACAGTAAATTGTTTTATGATAGAGCTATATCAATTGATTACGATTACCAGCTTTTTATTTTTTTGTTTATTTGTTCCTTTATTTATATTATATTAAGAAATCAATCACAAGAAAAGGAAGGAATTTGTATGGGGAAAGCAAGAAGCGATACATATGACAAGATTAAGGAGTTAATACCACAATTCCTAGCAGCGGGTAAGATAAAAACCAAGAACGAGTATCGATATTATAAGGTAGAAAAAGATAAAACCATGGAGGGAGACTACCATGCCATTTATCTTCTAACGGCAAAAGAAGAAGAGGCAGAGTATCTGCCCCGCTTAAAAGTTATAGATACTTCACCGCAGGAGGAGGTAAAGGCAGTTTGCCCTCATGTTGCTGTAGAACATGAAACCGGTGAGCATTATTTGTTTTATGGAAAAGATAAAGGGGGAATTTATGCCTTGCATTTAAACCCTCGGAATGGTTTGGCTCACATAGAAGGCTATGGCATATGCGTGGCCAGACGTCCCAAATGGCTAGGGGAAGCGATTAGTCAACCCTATGTAGTATATAATGAAAAAACTCAGTATTATTACCTGTTTGTTACCTACGGGGATCCAAATTCTGATGCCAATATTCGTGTTGGTAGAAGTAAGAAAATCACAGGACCCTATCTTGATCCCATGAATCGATCCTTAAGGGATATCGATGATTTTAAAGCGGCTCATGGTTTTATGATATCTGCTGGTTATCGATATGATGATACAGCGGGAATCAAAGCACCCAGTTCTCCAATGGTTTACCAGAATGAAAATGGACAATGGTTCTTTTTACAAGAAATCACACCCTATCAATCAAGCAAAAATGAGCTCTTGGATAATCAAGAGAGTAGGGTGCTTGATCTAAGAGAGTTGTTTTGGACTTCGGATGGATGGCCAGTCCTTAGCCCTGTAACGTATCAAAAGGTAGACAAGGATGAGATATCACCGAAGGATCTTATGGGTAACTATGAATTTATTAAACTTACACCCATGCTCCCCCAAGGAGTATTCAATTCGGTTACCCTTTCCATCCTTGACCATAGTATGCAGGGAGTGAGTAGTACCAGGAATTCTTGGGCCTGGAAAATACCACAGACAGCCCAGGGAAGATTAGAGCTAGGAGGAAGTATTCGGGGTTATTGGAGACTTCTTGATATGGATGTTATTGAATTTAATTATGAAAATTACATAGAGACTTATCAAATTAGTATGGCCTGGGATCCGGACTTGGATCAGAGATTAATTATTCTAACTGGTAAAGATTCCAATGGCCTTGCATGTTTTGCGAAAAAAGTATACCAAAGTTAGATTTTAAATATATAAAACTGGAGGATAATTATGGCTGAATTTAAAAACTGTAATATTGAATTTCCGAAAAAACCACCGGTTCCGGTAGAAAAACCGATTTTTAAACCAGGGGAGAAACCTCAAGAACCGGACAAATATAGTTTATGGGGTTCTCATGATCCAGCGATTTTTCATGATCCTGTATCTGGTAATTATTATACCTATTGCACAGGGGCAATTGCTAGACGCTCAAAGGACATGATTACCTGGGAAAACATTGGCAAGGTAGTGGAGAACCCGCCTAAGGAATCCATGGATTGGGTTGGTGATTCTGGTATCTGGGCACCGGATATTATTAAGGTTGGAGATGAGTATCGCTTGTATTGTTCCAACTCTACTTGGGGTGTAAGACAATCCTGCATTTTCCTGGCTGTAGCTGATAATGCTGAGGGTCCCTTTATTCCCAGGGGTTGCGTCTTAAAAACCAGTGAAGATTTACCTGTGAATGCCATTGATGCCAATCTTATTGTTGATGAAGAAACCGGACAACAATATATGGTATACGGATCCTTCTGGGGAGGCTGCTATATTCTAAAGTTGGATGAAAAGACTGGATTGGCCGCAGAAGAAGGGATTGGAAAATGTGTTGCCAGACGTCCCAAATGGACGGATTGTGCCATAGAAGGCCCCTATATTAAATACAATCCAGATACGGGCTACTACTATCTATTTGTATCCTATGGTTCATTAAAAAGCGATTATAATATCAGAGTTGGAAGAAGCAAATCCGTAACCGGACCTTATTATGACCACAATGGCAGGGATATGACGGATCTGGATGACTTTAAAAATGAAGTTGGATTTATGATTGCTTGTGGCTATCATTTTGACCATGGACAGGGATATATGGGACCTGGTCATAATTCCGTCTTAAGAGATTTTGATAATGAGTGGTATTTGGTTTGTCATATTAGGGAACACGATTTTAAAGTACCTCAGATTTCTACCATGCACATATATAAGATGTTCTGGACACCAGACGGTTGGCCAGTATTAAACCCAGAATGTTATGCTGGAGAAAAAACTCAACCAATCGATCGAAAATGGTTGGTTGGTAACTATGAAAGAATCAAACTGGTTCCTGCCATACCACAAGGAGTATACAACTCTGTAATGATGACCTTGGAAGAGGATGGAAGGTTTATCTGTGGTTCCATCATAGGTCATTGGGAATATATCGATGGCACAACCATTACCATATCTTATGGAAATGTTGTGGAAATTTGTAAACTTACTCCTGCATGGGACTGGCAATTAGATGAACCCACCATTGCAATTACCGGAAAAGATCAATTCGGGATTGCAGTATGGGGTAAGAAAGTATGATAACAATTTGTTAGCTTTGCATTTTAAATAAAATATGCGAAAAAGGACAATGGATAATCAGAAATGATTTGAAATTGTCCTTTTTATGTAAAAAAGCAAAAGTTGCTTTATGTTACTGAGGATTTAAATAGTAAAGTGTTTGTTTAATGAATGTACAAAATGACGAATCATGTTTAAAATCGAAATATTCGTCTATACAATGTTGACAAACACTGCTTCCATTTATATAATAAATAATGAAACAATTAACATTTAAGTTAAATAAAGGAGGTAATAAAGAAAAAGAATGATTAGGAAAAACTTAATATTGTAGGGAGGAGTGAGTGTAGTTCAAATGAACAGAAGAATTAAGAAGCATTTGGCCTTTTTACTGGTATTTTCTTTAATTTTACCACTTCTTGTGCCAAACAATGTCTTCGTAACCCTTGCTCATGCAGCAAGTGAACCCCAACCTTTGGTCTTCTATGACTTTAAAGATGGAATGCCAGAGGGGATGGAACCAGGCTTTAATGGCAATAACAAAGCGCCAGAAATTGTTTGGGATTCCCAAAGAGGAAGAGTATTGGATTTAGGCTTTAATGGTGATGAAGCCTATGTATCCTTCCCTAATCCCTATGCAGACTTAGAGAACCTAACTGGAGCCACCATGATGCTCTGGGTTAAAGCAGATCTTTATACGACTGCTTTGGAATGGGAAAATCTCATAGCATTTGTGGATGGGAATCAAAGACTTACCTTACAGGGGAAACCATTTTTATGTTGGAACAACGGATCTGGCTCTTGGGTTGATATCAAAGCTAACAACTATGAATTAGTGCCTGGTCAATGGAAACATTTCGCTGTAACCATTGCAGACGATGGTGTAAAAATGTTTGTCAATGGTAGTGAAATTGGAATTGCGGCCAATGGTGATGGAACTTACAATACAAGTGAGAGTTGGGATACAGCTTCCATGCTTGCTTTATTGAACAGTGCCGCAGATTCCTATCTCGGTTATGGTTCTTTCTGGGGGACTACAGACTGCTTTATGGACAGTGTAGCCTTCTATGATTCTGCCTTAACCGAAGAAGAAATCCATGCTATTTACTTAGCAGATCCTTGTGTTGTACCTGCTGATATTACAACAGGACTCAAAGCTTATTATAGTTTTGATGAAGATTTCACGGATCATATTAGTGGACTTAGTGCTGTTGAAGTAGGTGGTGCAGGTGCAGGTATCTTTAATGTACCGGCAGAAGAAAGTGATATTGAATTTATTGCTGGTCAGTCAGGCAGAGCTGTAAAGTTTGCCGGTGTTGGAGGGAATGGATTACGATTACCTACAAGCATCAATTCTAAGGACTATACCATCTCCTTCTGGATGAATCCACAGGAGTATACGGATTTTAGTTCTATTATCTTTGCTAGAAGAGAACCAGGGCATTTTCTAAACATTATGGGACAGGGATGGAATGATGATTCCAGTCATCCACAGTTTAGAATCTGGAGAGATGCCGTAGGTGAACAAACGGAATTGAATTATGTAATGGGTAATACGGTAGACAAAGCATTACAAAAAGAATGGACTCATATCACCTATGTTGTGAATCAAAATGAAGATGACACAGAAGCTACCGTAGCTCTATATGTCAATGGCGTGCGCCAGCAGGTGATGATGTTCCCTGACTTAGTGGATCTAGGTTATGCGATACCTGATTTCTTTAGCGGTGGGCCAACCGAATTCTATCTAGGTATCAATTGGTGGGATCCTACCTATCATGGTTCTATCGATGAATTGTACCTCTTTGAGAGAGCTCTATCTGAGGATGATGTAGCGGCCTTACATGCCCAGGGTATTATTGAAGAGGAAGAGGAAGAACCGGCTTTACCAACCAACAGAGTATCCGTTCATGATCCTTCCATCGTTAAGGATGGAGATACATATTATATCTTTGGTTCCCATATGGCTTGGGCTAAGACCACAGATTTAATAAATTGGACCACTTTTACTCTAAATATTAATCATAAATATGAAGACTTATTCGGAGAACTCTGGGAGGATTATTGTAAGACCAGTTCTAATCCTAATTTAAGTGGAAACATGTGGGCTCCCGATGTCATTTACAATGACACCATGGGTAAATGGTGTATGTATATGAGTATCAACGGTGATGATTGGAACTCTGCAATCGTTTTATTGACCGCAGATCATATCGAAGGTCCTTATTCCTATGTTGGTCCCGTTGTATATTCAGGATTTAATACAACTACCCATCCGGTAGAAAAGACCGATGTGTACCAAGTATTGGGTGAGGGAGCGGATCTTACAAGATATCAATCCACAGGAGATACCAAGCTAAATGCAATTGACCCTAATGTAAGATATGACCAGAACGGTGACTTATGGATGTCCTTCGGATCTTGGTTCGGTGGAATCTATATGTTGAAGTTGGATAAGAACACAGGACTTCGTGATTATACAACAACTTATGAAACCGTTAAGGATCAATCTGATGCATATTATGGTTATAAAATTGCCGGCGGTTATGGGGTATCCGGTGAAGGACCTTATATCATTTATGATGAAGCGTCTGGATACTACTACTTGTATGTAACCTATGGTGGATTAGCAGCGGATGGCGGATATAATATGAGATTATATCGTTCCAAGAACATTTATGGTCCATATTTAGATGCCAAGGGTACCACTGCAGTTCGTACACGGGGAGGAAATAATTCACCTTATGGTATTAAGGTAATGGGTAATTATAGTTTTGACTGCCTAGCAAAAGGATATAAAGCACCAGGTCATAACTCAGCCCTTGTTGATGATGATGGTAAGATCTACCTGATTTATCATACTCGCTTTGATGATGGAACGGAAACCCATGAGGTTAGAGTACATCAGATGTTTATGAACGAGGACAACTGGCTAGTAACTGCACCCTATGAATACTATGGTGATGAAATCTCTGAAACAGGCTATGACAAGGAAGAACTCATCGGTTTCTATGAGTATATCAACCACGGCCTAGCTACCGATGGTGTAATGTTAGATACCCTATATATCTTATTGGAAGAGGACGGAAGCATTAGTGGAGAAGTAACTGGATCCTGGTCTGTAGAAGAAGGTAAACCATATGTTACTATGGAAATCGACGGTGCAACCTATAAGGGTGTCTTCTTTAAGCAGAGCGATGAATCAATTTATCGTAAGAAGGTAATGACCTTTACTGCTATAGGTGATAATAACCAAACCATTTGGGGAAGTAAGCAAAGCGTAACGGACTTAGAAGCCGTTACAAAAGTGGCAGAGCTTATTAAGGATAGTATTCCAAGCAAGACCATTTATGATCTGAAATTACCGGTAGAGGGACAATACAATACCGATATACAATGGACTTCTTCAAATCCAGAGCTTGTATCTAGCTCAGGTAAGGTAAATCGACCGGTTCATGATACACCTGTAGATTTAACGGCTAGAATTAGCAGAGGCAAAGATGTCTATCTACTAAATCTTTCCGTTGTTATAAAAGGTACCGGAGTTGAGAATCCAGATGGTGCTACTCCAGTCTACCAGTATAGTTTTGAAGATACTCTTGGAGGTAGTGCATTAAAACGCGACGAAGCTGCTACTATGCCAGTAGCGGATGAGACCATTGTTCCACAATATGTAGATGGAAAGTATGGTAAAGCTTTGAAGTTGGATGGTAGTTATGGTGTAGTATTAGATGCAGAAGCAGTTGGAGAAACTTATTCCATAGCTTATTGGGTAAAACCAAGTAGTATCACAACATTTGGTCCAATTGTTCAGATTGGAACCAATTTCTTGGATGATTCGACTGCTAGATGGTTGAATATGACTCAAACTGAGTGGGATGGGACCAGTGCTCCAACCATTTGGTCTAGAAATGCTATTACCGGTGCTTGGCCATGGTATCTAAAGGGCAATGGCAAAGCAGAAGGTTATCAAATTCCATTAAACCAATGGACTCATGTAACCCTAACGGTGGACGGATCCTTCCCTACGGTAGATCCAAATACTGGTATGGTTATAGCAGATACCTATTATAGCCAGTTATTTATCAATGGTGAAAAAATAGGAGAAGGACCTGTGGCAACTGGAACATTCACAGGTGATTCTAAGATATATCTAGGTATTAACTGTTGGGACCCCAATTTTGTAGGGGAATTTGATGAAATTAAGATTTATGACAAAGTACTTCATGAAAGTGAAGTGTTGGCTGCCATGAATCAAAAAATTCAGTCAGAGTATACCTATACCTTTGATGGAAACTTAGGCGGAGGTTTGGTAGTAACTCGTGATGAGTTTAATCAATTACCTACAGAAGATCCCGAAGTAGTTGCAAAGTATTCCGAAGGAATGCATGATCAAGCCCTTCATTTAGATGGATCTTATGGAGTGCTTCTTGATGCAGAAGCTGTGGGAGAAACCTATTCCATAGCATTCTGGGCGAAACCTGAAACTCTATCCAATTATGGACCAATCATTCAAATTGGATCCGACTTCTTAGGAGATACGGCGACCTGGTTGAATATTACAAAAACCGATTGGGACGAAGAAGATAAATCACCAGTAATATGGTCTAAGAACTCTATAACAGAAGCGAATCCTTGGTATCTTAAGTCATATTTCTATGGTGGCGGATATCAACTACCTTTGGGTGAGTGGAGCCATATAGCAGTAACTGTTGATAGTAGTAAAGTAGGTATGGATCCAGTATTAAATGAAGAAGTACCTAATACTTATCACAGTGAACTCTATATTAATGGGGAGAAGATAGGTGAAGGACCTGTGGCAACTAGTACCTTCTCTGGTGACTCCAAAGTATATCTTGGTATCAATTGTTGGGATCCTAACTTTAATGGTCTCATTGATGACCTTAAGATATATGATGAGGTTTTAACCGCTAGGGATGTAAAAGATGCAATGGATCTTCCACCGATACCGGTTTCAACTCCAGTATTTGTAACCAATCCCGAAGATGTATCAGCCCTAGCCAATGATGCAAGGGTTCAAGTATCCATTACTACAGATACACCGGATGCAACCATTATATATTATGTCGAAGATAGTTCCGAAGGAATCGTTTATACGGAACCATTTGAATTATCAACTACCAACAGAAATGGTAGAACCATTGAGATTGAAGCAGTAGCAATGGCGGATGGATTGATTGATTCTGAGAGAGCAAGTATAACCATCAATTTCTTACCAGATGAAGATATGGATCCGGAAGCTCCTTTATATGAGTATAGCTTTGAAAATGCTCAAGGTATTACTGCCATGAAACGGGTTGGTAATGCTACTATGCCGGTTGCAGATCCATCCATTGATATCCAATATGCCGATGGCGTATTTGGAAAAGCTCTTAAGCTGGATGGAAGCTATGGTTTGGAATTGGATGCGGAGGATATAGGAGAAACTTATTCCATAGCATACTGGATAAAACCCTCTAGCCTCACAACTTACGGACCAATCATTCAGATTGGTACAGAATTCTTAAATGAATCTACTACTAGATGGTTGAACATGACTCAAACCGATTGGGATGGTACCAGTGCTCCAACCATTTGGTCAAGAAATGCTAAAACAGGTGCTTGGCCATGGTACTTGAAAGCCTATTATTCTACCCAAGGATACAGAATTCCATTAAATGAGTGGACTCATGTAACCTTGACCGTAGATGGATCCCGTCCTGGTACTGATCCAGCCAATGGAAAAGTAGTAGCCGACACCTATCATAGCCAATTATTTATTAATGGGGAAAAGATAGGAGAAGGACCTGTAGCTACTGGTACCTTTAGCGGTAACGCTAAGGCATATGTAGGTATCAATTGTTGGGATCCTGCATTTGTTGGCTTGTTTGATGAAATTAAGATTTATGACACTGTACTTACTGCAGACGGTGTAAGAAAAGCAATGGGCGAGAGAGTATCTGCACCGGTGATTATCACCAATCCTGAAGATACAAGCGCTCTTGCAAATGATGAGCTAGTACAGGTATCCATAAGTGCAGTTTCTGGAGCAGCCATCACATATTATATCAATGGCAGTGGGGAAGGAATTCCTTATACAGGGCCATTTGAAATAGCAGCTTCAAATAAAGATGGAGAAACCATTATGATTGAAGCTGTGGCAGAAGTGAATGGTATGTTACCTTCCGAAAGAAGTGTAAAAATGATTACCTTCTTAGGTTTGGAAGAGGAGGAGCAAAATATTGTTCCTGTTATCCATACTGTTCCAGAAGACACTACAGCATTAGCCAATGATGCAGTGGTAAGTGTAACTATTATACCTACGATCTCTGTTGTAAGTGGATCTGCTATATCGGCGGTTTCCGGAGCAGCAATTACTTACCAGTTAAATGACGGTGAAGTAATGCCTTATACAGGAACATTTACCGTTTCTACATCCAATAAATCCGGTGAGATCATTACGATAAAGGCTCTGGCACAAATCCCAGGTACCGCTGTTTCTGGTAGTAGTATAAAGGTTCTTAATTTCTTGCCAGAAGCAACACCTCAGGAACCAGAACAGGTAGCAAGACCAGTGATTACAACAAATCCTGCTGATACCAGTGCTCTGGCAAATGACGCAAAAGTAATTGTATCGATTGCTACAGCAACCAGTGGAGCAGCAATCACATACTATAAGAATGGTGAGGCATTTGAATACACTGGACCATTTGAAGTTACAAGTTCTAATCTTAATGGTGAAACCGTGGTAATTGAGGCTATTGCACAGGCAGAAGGAATGGAAGCTTCTGAAACAAGCAAAGTAATCATTACTTTCTTAGAAGCACAAGTCGAGGATCCAACCGATCCAGAAGAGCCTGAGGAGCCAACACCAACACCAACGCCTATACCATGGCCGCTTCTACCAACAATACCTCCAACACCAACCCCAGCTCCAGTAGTTGAGAAGCTTGCAGGGGATGGAAAACAAGTTCCAGTATCCATGGAAACAAAAGTTACGGATGGTAATTTGGAGGTTGCTGTAATCGTATCTAAGGATGATATTCTAGAAATGATTGAAAAATCAGATTCTAAGGATGTTGAAATTCCGGTTACAAGCGATCGTATGGTTGAGCAGTTAGGCGACGAGGATATAACAGAACTAAATATTTCTGTTAATCTATCCGAAGATTTACGAAAAGATGAGAGAGTAGAAAACATAGATATTAACTTGTCTGCTAAACTTCTAGAGAAGGCAGCAGAAACCAAGAAAAAAGTTAATATTTCTGTTAATGATGAAAACGGAAAGCCTATGTATTCATGGAGCTTTGATGGAGAAGATTTAGCAAACTCTGAAAATGATATCAGTGATCTTAATCTTTCCTTATCCGCGGCAAATGTTTCTGAGGATGAAAGCATTAGCAAATTATTAGCAGATAACTATAACGATGACGAATTAAAGAATGCTCTTGTTGTGAACTTCAATCATGAAGGTGTCTTACCAGCAAAAGCAAATGTTAGAATATATGTAGGTCATATAATAGATACTACCACAACGGATCGTATCTATGTATATCACTATAATTCTACCACTGGTCAACTGGAAAGCTTACCATTCGGTTCAGAATATGTAATTGATAAAGATGGCTATATTAGCTTAGATATCATCCATTGTTCCGACTATGTATTCTTACCGAAAAAGGCAAGTGGCAAAATACTTGCTTCCTTATTTGACCAAGTTGCTATAAGTCCTAAGACCATCACTCTGAAATTAAATGAATCAAAGAAGATTGAAGTAAGCTTACCAAATACTCTTGAATTAGTATCTGCTTTAGATAAAGAAGTTACTAAGAATGGAAAAGCAACAGTAAAACTAAATTTTGCATCCATGCGAAATGATGTAGTTACTGTTGATGATGAAGGTAATGTAAGAGCAGTAGGTCTTGGAAATACTTATGTCATTGTTAACGTAAAACTATATAATAATAAGGCAAATCCTGTACTGATTAAAGTTGTTGTAGAATAATAATTTAATCATATAAATCCCTTGTTGGAATTAGGGAATGCCTAAGTTGAAAGGAGTCTATGTAACATAACAAAAGTTATGGAGCATAGGCTCCTCTATTAATTTATTATAGTAGCAGCTTTTATTGATTGATTATGAAAGAAAGATTTACACTAGATCCTATCTATGATATAAGATAATTAAAGTATTGAGAAAATCAACTATGGAGGAAGCAGAAAGGAGAAAATATTGATATTAATCAATAGGAAGGTAAGCGATGAAAGAGAATATGAAATCAAAGAGAATTATGGAATTGCGTGAAATAATGAAAGCATATCCCAAGTTGGTGGAGGACTACAGTGACCAGCACAATGGACTAGCCCAACCGCCCTTGGCAATTCCTAATAAGGGAAACAAGATTATAGAATTGACAAAAGATTTTAAACATATTATTAAAAATAATGATTTTCTAACTTTGCTAAATCAAAGAACTAGTAAACGTAGATATCTGAATGAAGCCTTATCCTTGGAGGAGTTATCCTTCTTGTTATGGGCAACTCAGGGGGTAAAGCAAGTGATTGGTAGAAAGAACCATGCCACCTTAAGAACCGTCCCTTCCGCAGGGGCAAGGCATCCTTTTGAGACCTATTTGTTGGTCAATCAGGTGGAAGGTCTTGAGCAGGGATTATATCATTACCTTGCACTGGAACACAAGTTGGAATTTATAAAATCAATTGAGAACCAAATAGATAGGGTAACGGAGGCCTTTGGAGGACAGGCTTTCTTTGGAAATGCTCCTGTGGGTTTTGTTTGGACGGTACTTCCTTATCGCACGGAGTGGCGTTATAGTACGGAAGCGCAAAAATATTGCTTATTAGATGCAGGTCATTTATGTCAAAACCTTTACCTTGCTTGTGAAGCCATAGGATGTGGCACTTGTGCAATAGGGGCATATGAGCAAAACTTGGCAGATGACTTGCTGGGCCTTGATTCTAGCCCATCTAGTGAAAATGATAATGAATTTATCGTCTATGCAGCCTCCGTAGGCAAGGTGGATACAGAAAATTAGTTCCATTCATAACTAAATCTAATGAAAAAAGTAGCCAATGATTCATCTCTTGGATTGCAATCATTGGCTGCTTTTATAAATCGATCTTGTATGTCTTATTATGTAATTTATTAGGATAAGGCTTTAGCCTTTATTATCATAGGATACCAGGGTTTAGAAAAAGCAATTTTTCCTAACCAGTTCTGCCATCTCATAGGCAAATTGCTTAATTTCATAGATATCTCTTTGTTCTTCTGGGAGGCGACGCCAGCACTCAATTCTTGCCGATGGAGGATTCCACATAGGCACCATTTCAGCAGCCTCCAATATATTAACACAGTATTCCGCAGCCCTTAAAATATCCTCTGTGGATTTTGGTTTGGACATAAACAGGGTCGTAGGTTCCACACGTAAAGCGTCTTCTACGGCTTTAACTGCTCGGTACGCATGCCCTTCCTTATTGGCATTAACCCGGATTCTTTTTTCAGTACGATTGCGGTAAAATCCAAATAAGGCAGCGATAACTGCAGGATCACGGATGGTACCATCTGGATATACTAGGCCATGAATATCTCCCCAAAACCCTTCGGAAATAAGATTAAACAAGTACCAGCCAACCTTGTGTTTTTCAGCTAGTTCCAGTTCAATATCATAAGGATTTGCCCTACCAACACAACCGGTTTCTGTGTTGAGGATGGGTTTGTTCCACTTTCTACCCAATTCCTTTGCCTCTAAAATCGCATTTTCGATATCTTCACGGATTGATAGATAATCATGATAGGAGATAACATCCACCAAGTCTACCGTTGATTCGCAATGTTTTACCTGTTCGTGACCAACGGTCATACAATTGACCGGATCAATATCTTTGACAATTCCACAAAGACGGCGAATGTATTTTTTGATTGTATCATATCGATCTTGGTATTCCTCTTGACTACATTTATGTAAATAATCATTACACATAGGCTCATTGATTACATCCCACATCAGGATAAATTCTTTATCTCGAAAAGCATCAATGATAGCCTTTGCGTAATCATAAGCTTTTGCATATTCTTCCTCAGTAGGCTCCTTAAAATCTGTAATAAAATTACCGTTCCAAAGGATTGGCATACTGCTAACTCCATATTTCCAGCAAGTTCTCATAAAATTACCAATAAAATCAATATACCCTTTCGGGTCCTTTTCGTATTCCTCTTGACTTAACCAAAATCGGGTCGAATTCAGTTGTAATCTCTTACAATAACTTAATTCCTTCTCTAGTTTTTCCTGCGAAAAATTAGGTCCAGGACCGTGGCACACCCCACGAACAAAACTGTAATCAGCAAGTGGTTTCATGATACCTCCTTAATACTTCAAGATCCATGGATCTTGGACTTGTTAAAGTTATGATTGATGCTTCTATTACTGATTACAATTCTAATTCATCCGCTTTATTATGTCAATTTTAATCCATAGCAATAACTGCCTGAAAATTGTTTTATGGGTGGTTATCTTGGAAGCTCCTTAATAAGTAAAAATCACTGTTACACTTGCTTCTATTTCTTTCTCTCCAGGTTCAATAGGGGTGGCTAAAGCTCGCTCACCAATGGCATCAAACCGTGAGAAGGGAACAGGAACTACACTATTTTCAACAATACGAATCGGTATAGGATTTATGGAAATTCCCAGTTGTTCCGCTATGGATCTTGCCTTTTGATAAGTTTCCAGAACTGCTAAGTTTAATGCTTGAAGATATAATTCTTGAGGGTTCTCAATCTCAAAGGAAATCAAATCCACTACATTAGCTCCGTGATAAACGGCCGTATCGATGATGACACCAATCTGATTCAATTGATTGGTTTTGATTTCTAGGATATTACGTATCAAATAGCCACGATCAACTCTAGTCCCGTCTACAAAATCAAAGACCCGATCAATGGTATATTGGAAAGTTGTGATATCCGATACCCCCATATCTCTTAATGCCTCAAGAATAGCTTGCGCTAATTGGGCATTGGCATTTTGTGCATCCATGAGATTTTCTCCTCTGGTTTCCACTCCTAATCGGATAACAGCTAGATCTGGACTACCGGTAACCTGCCCTCGTCCAGTAAAGGTCATGGTATTATAAATTACATTTTGATCAAAGAAGGAATTTTGCATGATCAATCCTCATTTCATGATTCACTTATAATATTCTATATTCAATCATGGAAAATAATGTCTTTGGATTTCTATAAGATAAAATATTTACCTAATCGGTATCTGAAAAAGCTTCCTAAGATAGAGTAAAATGAACTTAAATATGGTTGAGATGGAATAAGTATAGAATAGGAAAGAAAATAGGGATGAGATTAATAGTAGAAAGCGAAGTGTGAAATTAATGGTGAAAGTGATGTAGGAAAGGAATAGATGAGGGGGATGAAGGAATTTAAATAGTGGCTTGGTGTAGGAAACGAATTATGAGAGTAATGCAGATAATTAATTTTGAAAGTGATGAAGGAGATATAGATGAGAGTGATGTAGGCAATGAATAGTGGAAAGTAACTTAGGAAATTAAAATATGAATTATATATGAAAATAAAATATGAATGGAGGGGTAGTATTTGATCTTTAGTTTTCCTAGATTAAAAAGTAGTTTTCAGAAAATTTGTTATCATATCTTATTGGGATTGAATATTTCTAGCTTGCTTTTGGGGGTTCTCTATCTGATTTTCTATGATAGATTTTGCCCCGTCTTTATTCATCTTCATGGAATCCTCTTAATCATTGTCTTCATGGGAAATATTATTATGGCTTATCTTGAGAAGGCGAATCCCTTTCTAGGATATGGGTATTTAATATTTTCTGGGGCATTTATGGTAGGACTTCCAATTATAAATACGGTGCTATCTATTCTTCCAACTTACCGAAAAACATAAAGTCCAATATCGATTGCTATGACTTTTTCTTTATTAATTTTAGCTGGGATTTTAGCAAGGGACTGTATGAAAAAAAGAAGAAAGCTTGTTGAAGATAGGAGTGTTATTAGGATAACGAATCTTAGAGAAATAAAGAAAAGTTTATGGCTTCCTCTTTTATTAAGTGGTTTTCTTTTTGCCGGTCTTTTTCTGGTTTTTATCCTGATTCGAGAACGGAGTAATGGTATTTTAGAGGCTTTCGTATCAGAATATGCTTTGTTTTATGCCTTCTTTTTTCTGAGCTTGGGATTTCTTTTTCTAAAGATTTTAAAGAAAGGAAAACATATAATTTTAAGACATACGATTTCTATTATGAGTCTTGGTTTCTTTTTCATAGGAATGTTACCATTTCTGACTTCACCATTTTACATAAATCAGGCAAAGAAAAACTTTTTTGAGGCCTTTGGTGAAGAAATAATAATGGAAAATAAGCAAAAAAAATTTCGAAAGGTGGCTTTTTCAATTCCTGATTATTTTTATGGAATACCCTCTGGAGAATACGAACTAATAGAAAATGTCTTATTTTATCAAGGACAGGAAGGAGTCGACCAAGGACTTAAGCTTTCCTTTGATTTATATCAGCCGGTAGGGAAGGAGACTACATCGGATTTTCCTGTTCTCATTCGAATACATGGTGGAGGCTGGACCATAGGTGATAAGGGGGCTTTTAATTTTGCGCAAATGAATAAATATTTTGCCCAAAATTATGTGGTATTTGATATCCAATACGGCTTAAATGACAAGGATAAATTTATGGAACATATCCCTGTAGAGGAAACTAGAAGGGGAGCTTATACCATAGATGATATGGTTCGACATGTTGGTATATTTACAAAACATTTAGCAAAACATGCAAAGGAATATAAAGCAGATTTAAATCACGTATTTATCTCTGGGGGATCTGCAGGAGGTCAGTTAGCCCTTGCTGCTGGATTAAGCATTCATAATGGTAGCTATCATGAATTATTAGCTCCGGAAATTACTATCAAGGGCTTGATTCCATTTTATCCTGCCAATGGTTTGTCAGAATATATGGGGATTGGTGGACTTGCGGAATTTGTGGATCCGATACACTTGGTAGATCAGAATAGCCCACCCTGTATCATTTATCAAGGGACTCATGATACCATTGTAGATCCTTTAATTGCGAAACGTTTTTATAATGCATATCGAAAGCAAGGAAATCAAGCATGCGCCTTATTAACTATGCCTTATGCTGGTCATGGAAGTGATTTATATTTTTCAGGATATTATAATCAAGTCTTTCTTTATTATATGGAACGTTTCATGGAGATTTATGATTAAGTAGAAAAAGCACCGATAGATTTTAGTTCATTTTGAGGGTAATCTATGGGTGATTGGAAATGCTTAAAAACAAGATGATAGATGGATTAGAAACAGATAAACTATACATAATTCGAATGCTTCTTTTACCAGTTTATGCTATAATATTTCTAATAGAAGAGACAAGTAGTTAAATTATATATACAGTGAAAGAACATTTAGGAGGATTATGATTTGAAAACATTTATTTTTGATCTAGATGGTACACTTTTACCCATGGAGAGCCAAGAGCAGTTTATTGAAGCATATTTTAAGGCTTTATCCCTT
>DUNZ01000018.1 GCA_012839085.1 Clostridiales bacterium | reverse complement strand
TTCAATCTCTTGTTAACGAAGGTTGCTCTGTTATTGCAGCCAGCAAGACGTTTGGTGTTGATAACATGAAGGAAGAACTGACGATACAAGACGTGGCTAGGGAAATGGGTATAGAGGCAACCTGCGCTTCTGATATCTCTAAGCTATACGGATTGACAAGAAGGACCAGAACATCTGTAATTAATAGCTCAATTCTACCTAAGATGATTAATACAGCGAATTCTACAGAAAGTGCTGTAAGAACTGCTGGTATCGAGTCACCCCTTATGATCATGAGAGGCGATGGCGGGGTAATGGATATAGAAGAGATGAGAAAACGTCCGGTACTTACCATGCTTTCTGGGCCTGCAGCCTCAACCGTTGGTGCCTTGATGTATCTAAAAGTATCCAATGGTATGTTCTTTGAAGTAGGAGGTACCTCTACAGACATAGGAGTTATCAAGAATGGTAGACCTATGATTGACTATGCAGTAGTCGGTGGACAAAGAACTATGGTTAACTCCATAGACGTTCATACAGGTGGAGTTGCTGGTGGTTCAATGATTAGGGCTGGTAACGGTAAAATAATACATGTAGGACCCAGATCATGTCATATAGCAAATCTTTCATATGTAGCATTTACAAAGCCTGAGAAAATGGTAAATCCTAAGGTAGTTCAAATCACACCGATGGAAGGGGATCCTTCGGATTATATTGCAATTGAAACGGCTGATGGCTCAAGATATGCCTTGACAACTACTTGTGCTGCCAATGCCCTTGGATATGTAAAGGAAGGAGATTATTCCTTCGGATATCCTGACAGCTGTATAAAGGCCTTTGAAGCCTTGGGCAAATTCTTGAACATGAGTTGGAAGGATGCGGCTCTAGGGGTTCTAGATAACGCTGCGGCAACCTGTATTGAAATTATTGAGGAGCTAGCGGAAAAGCATAGAGTAGAAAGAAGTCAGATTTCCTTGGTTGGTGGTGGAGGTGGAGCTAAGGTTCTTCTTCCAAGAACAGCTGAAATCATGAAACTTCCATATCAGATTGCAGAACAGGCGGAGGTAATTTATTCCATTGGTGTTGCCCTGGCCTTGGTTAGAGATACGGTTGAAAGGGTGATTCCTAATCCAACCCAGGAAGACATTATGAAGTTGAGAGAAGAAGCTACAGACTCAGTAATTCGATCTGGAGCGACTGCTGATACCGTTGAAATTCAGATAGAAATAGATACTCAATCACAGAAGGTTAGAGCAATTGCTACTGGTTCTACAGAAATTGCTACCCAAGACTTATCAAATAAGGTTGATGAAAAAGAAGCGAGAAGACTTGCGGCTGAGTCTATGGGAGTAGATCCAAGCAAAGTTCATGTGGTTGTATCCAATGAGTATTTCTGGGTATTTGGACATAAAAATGGAGATAAGCAAGAGCTTAGAGTTGTAAATGTTAAGGGATTAATCCAAAGACAAAGAGAAGATGGTACTGCTATTGCCACTACCATTGCAGGAGTTAGATCTCAAGTTTCTAGGCTTTGGGAGCAATTACTGACCTACAAATCTGACATTATCTTAACTCCGGATATTTATTTATGTATCGGACCTAAGATTATTGACTTTGAAGGTCTACAAAGTCTAGATCAATTGACAATGCTCATGGATTCAGAACTCATGCTAAGATCTAGTAGTGAGTCTGTAATAGCAATTGCAGCAAAGAGTGACATTTAATTTATTAAAATCAAGATATTATATAACGAGGAGAGGAGTTCTCCTCGTTATCTATAGGTGAGAATATGAAAAAAATATTTTTGTCGAAAGAAAGTGTTAGCAAGGAAGAAAAAAACATCAATTTAGATGAAAGAAAAATGATAAGAGCTCAGTTAGAAAAGCTTATGGCTTTGAGTTCAAGGGATTTTGCCCATTATCAGATAAGCCTAGATCCCATAAAAGGTAAGATACCTAAGGATGAAAAAGTAGAGATTATCGAAAATTCTATTCTTTGCGGTAAAGAGGAAGCAAAGAAATTACGAAATCAGTTTGGTGATTTAGAAGTCTCAGAAATTGCAAAAAATCTTGGTATTATAATAGAGCATAATGCCAAACAGTCTGCTCTAGATTTTGTTTATTTTGGATTCTTTGAAACCCCTAATAATATATTTATATTTGATTCAAATATCAAGCAAGCAGAAGCTTTATTAGAAGAGCTTAACATGAATGATTTTCCAGTGGATTTTAAAGATGTTGTACTGGCACATGAGATATTCCATTTTATTGAGGAAGAAAACAAATCCCTTTATACTAATACAAGAAAGATTAAGCTTTGGTCATTGGGAAAAATCTATACACATAAATCAAAATTAAGATGTACAGGTGAAATTGCCGCCATGAGCTTTGCAAGAACCTTATTAAATTTAAACTTGAATCCTAGTATTCTAGACTATATTTTCGTGGCTGCCTTTGATTTTGAGAAGGCGGATGAATTATTTCGTAGAATTATAAAGAGTACCATATAAATGGTATATAAAATATTTAACAATTATAAAAATTAAGAAAGCTATATTCTTGATAGGTTCTTGGGGACATATTAAGGGTATTTTTTATAAAATTTTATTCCAATTTCAGATATCACCACAGGGGAGTGATGGAGTTTCCTTAACCAAAGGAAATGAAGGTTACCGTTTGGCCATTAATGTTAAACTGAAAGGTTCCGTAATCGCGGATCAGAATGCTTCGATTGTAAAAGCCATGGTTGCCACAGTATCCTCTAAACCATCTTTGGTTTATGAAGCAATCTATGACTCTTTTACATCCGATGTAACACATGGAATTAATGAAAACAATTATGTTGCTATAGGAGACTGTAAGTTAATGGTAAATGTAAGCAACGGTATCGTTACCTATTATATTTTGGAAAATATAAAATAGATAATAAATTGAGATATGAATTATTGATAGATAAAGGATAAAGTAAGAAGCTTGGAAGCCCTTCGTTTGGGTATTCCAAGTTTTTTTGCGTCATGGATTATCAAACTTGACATCGGTTGAAACAAAATAGAAATAATGATATTTTATAATAAAGATATACTAGAAATACGAAGCAATCGAATGAGCTAATATAAAAAGAAGAACATATAATTTCGTTTTTTATTTGATAATAAACGATTTAGAAGATTTGATGATTATGGTTTTTATTTGATAATAAACGATTTAAAAGATATGTTGATTATGGTTATTAAAAAAAGAAACATAATTAATGCTGAAAATATGAACTATAACAGGTTTATGCAATGCTTGTAGGGTAAAATATGAAGATTTATTATTTATTACTGCATGGGAGGGTTTTAAATCATTATGAATCAGATTAATAAAATAGTTGAAAAGCAAAGATTGTTTTTTGATAAGGAACATACAAAAGAGTTAAGTTTTCGTTTGGAGCAGCTAAAAAGGTTAAGAAAGGCAATTATTGATAATCAAGGGGAGATTATGAAAGCCCTGAAGAAAGATTTGAATAAATCTCCTTTTGAATCCTATGAAACAGAGATTGGTCTTGTTTTGGAGGAACTTAAATTCATAATAAAAAATCTTCCAAATTGGGTAAAAAGAGATAGAGTGAAAACTCCCATAGCTCACTTTATATCTACAAGTTACACATATTCAGAGCCTTATGGTGTATCCCTGGTTATGTCGCCCTGGAACTATCCCTTTCAGTTAACCATGGTACCCTTGATTGGTTCCATGGCAGCAGGAAATTGTACCATTCTAAAACCTTCAGAGTATTCTTTTTATACATCGGAAGTAATAGAAAAAATCATAGGAAAGAATTTCGATGCTTCTTATATAACCGTAATTCGAGGTGGAAGAGAAGCCAATAAAAGCTTATTGGATGAAAAGTTTGATTATATCTTTTTCACTGGAAGTGTTCCAGTGGGAAGGATTGTGATGGAAGCAGCTTCCAAGCATCTTACTCCAGTAACCTTAGAACTAGGGGGGAAAAGTCCCTGTATTGTGGATGAAACTGCCAATATTGATTTGGCAGCAAAAAGAATCACCTGGGGTAAGTTTTTAAATGCTGGACAAACCTGTGTAGCACCGGATTATTTGCTAGTGCACAAGAGTGTGAAAGATAAGTTAGTGGCCAGGATCAAATATTATATCAAAGAATTTTATGGCTCAGATCCTTGCAATAATATGGAGTATCCTAAGATTATTAATGACAAACATTTTCATCGACTACTTCGTTTGCTAGAGGGGGAGAAAATAGTTTTTGGAGGAAACTATAAGGAAAAAACCAATCAGATTTCTCCTACAATCGTGGAAAATGTCTCCTGGGAATCGGCTTTAATGGAGAATGAAATCTTTGGTCCCATATTACCAGTACTCGAATTTAATGAAATCAATGAGGTTATCTCTGTGGTAAATCAAAGACCGAAACCCTTAGCTCTCTACTATTTTTCTAACAGGAGAGATAGACAGAAGAAAATAATAAAGAGTATTTCCTTTGGGGGTGGCTGTATCAATGATACCATTGTTCATCTTGCCAGCTCATACCTGCCTTTTGGTGGCGTTGGGAATAGTGGCATGGGAGGATATCACGGAAAAGCAAGCTTTGATACCTTTTCCCATAAAAAAAGTGTTCTTAAAAAGTCCAACTTGATTGATATACCCCTTAGATATCCACCTTATAAAAACAAATTAGAATTGTTAAAGAAAATAATGAAATAGAAAAAGAAGTCCAATCTATAAAATAAATAATAAATTATATATTAGAACTATAAAAAAAGAAGTAAATATGGTATCCTAGTCTAGTAAGGCACTCTGTAAAAAATTATACAGAGTGCCAAATTTCATCTTTTTATTATACTTTTTCAAATAAAGTAAATGGATAGTGGTCTTTTGGTGAGGATTCAAAGGTGAGGATTTTCTTGGTTTTTGGATGCTCCAAAGTCAATTCTTTTGCCCATAGGGCGATCTGCGTCCAACCTTTGTGATTAGAAAATCCCTTGTTGTATTTGGTATCTCCCCATAGGGGAAGATTTGCGTGGGAAAGTTGCACTCGAATTTGATGGTGTCTCCCTGTCTTAAGAGTAATTTTAAGAAGGGATAGGATACCGTGTTCAGGCGTATCTATGGTTTCTAATAAGTCATATTCTAAGATGGCTTCTTTGGCATTTGCTCTACCCTTGGCTACAACCTTTGATAGATTGCTTCTACTTTCTTTTAAAAGGTAATCAACGAATACCTCATGTGTTTTTTCTGGGAGGCCACAGACAACACCATAATATACTTTTCCAACCTTTTTTTCTTGTATTTGTTCCGAAAGCTTTTGCGTAGCAAACTTTGTTTTGGCAAATACCATGGCACCACCAACGGGGCGATCCAGTCGTTGAATCAATCCTAGATAGGGAGATTTTGTATCAGGATATTTCGATTGCAGATACTCACTGATATAAGTCAACATATCTTTATCCCCTGTTTTATCAGCCTGTGAAGGAATCTTAGGTGGTTTTTCTGCTACAATTATATGGACATCTTCGTATAAGATTTTTAAATTCATATAGGCTCCTTTATCATCGAATTATTTTTGTGGATCATTTTTACTCAATTAATTCCATGTTTTTTTAACTTCATCGATAAAACCTTTGGATTAAATGAATATAACCATTTCTTTAGGATAACGAATGATTTCTGTGTATATAATATCACGGTAATCGATTAAGGATTTTTCATCCAAATCTGGATTAGGCTTAATCTTGGCTTCACGACCTTTTTTGATAAAGACTTCGAAGGATTTTTTTGATAAACGTTTATATTTTTTCGTGAGAAGAAGATTACCTTGGTTCACATAAAAAAGTTTAATACCATCCGTGGTAGGAATTTTTAAGACTAAATGTTTGTTATATAGTTCTTTATAACCATTGATACCATGCTTAACATATTCTAAACCTTTTATCAAATCACGATATTTCGAGGCTGTTTCATACTGATAATTTTTTGCCGCATCTATCATTTTATCTTCCAACTGGGAAAGGAATAGGTTCATTTTACTTTCCTGGGAGAAAAGATTATTTAAGGTGTTTTGATTATCGTTAAAAGTATCCTTGTCCATGGTGACAGGGAACAAATGAAAATCAAATTGATAACATTTTCCATCGAAAGATATGGGATAGAGATTCTTAAGTAGCGAAGTTAAGCTAATGAGAAAATGTTTACTTCTAAAAGGGCCATAAGAGTTTTCTAGTCGTTCATGAACCACCGACAGTGCATTGTTTTGATTATAGTCCTTGACTTGAAGATACGCATAGCGGCGATCATTTTTCATTTGCGAATTAAAGGGTGGACCTATGGTTTTAATTAAGTTACATTCCAGTAGCCTAGCCTCTAGGTGGGTATCGGTGACAATAAAATCAATATCGCAGATTAGGGATACCATATTTTTAACCTTTTCCCATTTGTGTTCTTTGGTAAAATAAGATCTTACTCTTTTTCTGAGGCATTTACTTTTACCGATATACAGTATTTGACCATTGGCATTAAGCATCTTGTATATGCCTGGCAGGCTTGGGATTTGATTTAGTTTATACTTTACTGTTTCGCTTATCTCTCTCATGTATTCACTAACCCTTGTCTAATAATTCGTTTTTTCTTACTATGTTACTATATCGTAAACCATGATCGAGAGCAATATTTTATTTATGAGAGATAAAAGATGCAATAGATAAAGGTGCAATAGTAAACGAGCAATAGATAATAATGCAATTAATAAAAGATGTAGTAGAAAATGAAGAATATATAAAAGAAGCAAAAGATAATGAAGCAATAAATAAAAGATGTAGTAGATAATGAAGCATAGATAATAAATGCAATAGATAAAAGATGCAATAGATAAAAGAACAATTGATAATGAAGCAGTAAATTTTGATGCAATATTAAAGTAGAAACTGATTAAAGTAGCCTAAGAAAAATAAATGAGAAAATAATGGATTGTAGACGCAGTTTATGCCATAATGATAATAGGTTTTGAGGAATTTCTACTTTGCTAAACCTAAAAGAGGAAACCTTTATTATATAATAAACTTATAGGTGTAAAAATGATAGGATAGAAGAATAGAAGGTGAAAGTATGAGGCTAAAGAATATTCTAATTGTTGTGGATGATATCGAAAAGTCAAAGAAATTTTATCAAGATTTATTTGGACTTTTGGTTATTAGGGATTTTGGAGAGAATGTCATTTTGACGGAGGGACTTGTTCTTCAGGAAAGAAAGACCTGGGAGGAATCTATAAATAAAGATGTAACCTATGGCAGGAATGATGCGGTCTTATATTTTGAAGAAAATGATATGGATACCTTTTTAGATAAACTAGAGAAATCTGCTTATAAAATTAACTATATTAATCCTTGTTTTACCCGTAATTGGGGACAGCGTGTAATCCGCTTCTATGATCCCAATCAGCATATTATTGAAATCGGTGAGTCCATGGAAGCTGTGATAAGAAGGCTTTTGAAGGAAGGACTTTCTGTGGTAGAGGTGGCGAAAAAAACCCGATTGCCGATGGATGTAGTGGAAAATTCACTGGGGATTCAGTAATTCTACAAGGAAGAAGAACCTGAGAAACGTGAAAAGTTATAAATTTATAAGAACAAGAAGGAGGAGCTACAATGGACAGATCACAAAGAATTTTTAAAATGCCTTTTTCTACTATCTATCCTCTCTATATTCAAAAAGCAGAGAAGAAAGGAAGAACAAAAGAGGAGGTAGATCAAATTATATTTTGGCTAACTGCTTATAATGAAGCGTCATTACAAGAGAAGATAAATAATAATGTGGATGTAGAAACCTTCTTTCAAGAAGCACCTCAAATAAATCCGAAAGCCTCCCTCATGAAAGGGGTTATTTGTGGATACCGGGTAGAAGAGATCGAAGATGAATTGATGAGAAAGATTCGATATTTGGATAAATTAATTGATG
>DUNZ01000153.1 GCA_012839085.1 Clostridiales bacterium | reverse complement strand
GCCTTCACCTTCCTTCAGATTCCATCTCACGATGGACACCCTTGGTGTTCAGCTATGTCTTTCCCACTACTAGGGCAGACTAGGGACTTTAACCCACTAGATTGCGCCCATGCTGGGCGCACATAAATACAGCCCACTTATCAAAACGATAGGTGGGCTTTTACTATGGCTAAATATACTGTACTCTTACTTTCTTTTTCTCAGCCGATACGAATTTACACAGAACATCATCAACTGCATCGGTATATCTACCTCGCTCTATCAGCTCATTCTTCATATTGATAAGGGATTGAATAATATGGTGGTATTCCATATCGGTTAGATAAATGTGATAATCTTTATTTCTCATCTTGCACCTCCATTATTGAGATTTTCTCCATTCATAGAAGCGATTTCTTATGAATGCCACATCCTCGTCTACGTCTGAGGATATAAATATATGTACTTTTCTTAGTGTCTGCTTCAGCTTCAGGGCATATTCTGCTTCCGTTTCTCTTGTCTTATAAGGAAGTTTGATAAGATTGATACCCCTTGCTTTACATATATGTTCTTTCACGATTTCTATATCGTCCGTGCCACATCCCGATTCTATGGCAAGTTTTTCTTCAGGTATGTATGTTTCAAGTGGAAGTCCGATAACCGCATCTGAATTAAGCATTGTTTGTAGTCCCTTCATATGGGCATAGAAACTAAGGGCTAATTGTGGAAACACACTCTGATATTCACTCTCGCAAACGGTACAGCCTTTTTCTTCTATGGTACGCTCACATATTTTTGCTTTCCAAGAATGACCGTTTGAACATTTCCACCATACACTTCTCATCGAATTTCTTGATATTTGCGTTGGAAGAATATCTGTATTCAATTCATAATCCCATTCTTTAAGAAGATGTCTGTCTGTCGTTGCTAAATCATTGTGACCTGAAAGAACTGCCCTATCTGCACATACCGGACAAGTCGTGCCTTTTACTCGTGAATGTATAACCGACTTCCATTCATATCCACATTCTTTGCATTTCCACCAAACATTTTTACGAGATTTCTCGTTTACCATATCAGGAGTTAAAGGTAAATTCCGTTCCGACCATTCTTCAGCAATCTTGGGCTGTGTTGTGGCAAGGTCATTAAATCCTTTCAGAAGAATTATTCCACTACAATACGGGCATTTACTTCCATAAGAACGGGTAGAAATCAATGCGTTCCATTCGTGACCCTTACTACACTTCCACCATACTTTCTGATTAGAAAACGCTGTAACCATTGTTGGCTTCATTTTGTTCCTCTCTGACCATTCAGCAGCTACATCAGGGAATTGTGAGGAAAGGTCGTTAAAACCCTCTAAAATCGAATTGTGAGAGCAATACGGGCATCCCGTACCGTTTAGTGTTCTGCTTTTTACGGTAGCTTCCCATTCGTGTCCTAATTTGCATTTCCAAATTATCTTCTTATGCGAACCAACGGTAACTTCCGTTGGCTTCAATGTATTTTTATCTGACCACTCTTTTACAAGTTCCGGCTTTAAGTTTGCTAAGTCATTGATACCCTCAACAACTCTTTTCCCTGAACAGATAGGACAGTTTTCTCCAGACGAGCGACTTTTCACGCTGGCTTGCCATTCGTGACCACACGAGCCTTTCCACCAAACTATTTTATTTGAGCCAAATGTAATATTATCCGGTGTAAGAGGATAGTTCCTATCCGACCATTCCGAGATAAGTTCCGGATGTACTTTTGATAAACTATTACTCATAGCAAATCCACTCCTTCCTTTGCGATTTCATTATAGTGGGGAAAGAGTTTTCTTTGAAGTTTGCGAATGGGCAGAAAAAAAGACCCTGAGAGTTTTCATTCTCTCAAGGTCTGTAAATACATAAATTATGCGATTTTTTTTACCTCTGCACAAACTTCTGCACCGATTGGTGTAAGTGTGGTGTAAGGTGTAAGTTTTTTAGGTTTTCAGAACCCCTGAAACCCGCATAAATACTGGCTTTTTTGCCAAATTACTTATCGAGGCTCTTCATCGTCGGGAATAACAAGACATCTCGAATGGCAGCAGAATCTGTCAATAGCATTACCAAACGATCAATACCAATTCCGATTCCACCGGTTGGAGGCATTCCATATTCCAAAGCTGTTATAAAGTCTTCATCCAATTGATTTGCTTCCTCATCTCCGGCAGCTCTTAAGGCTTCTTGAGCTTCGAAGCGTTTTCTTTGATCCATTGGATCATTTAACTCGGAAAATGCATTGGCCATTTCACGTTTTGTTATAAAGAGCTCAAAGCGCTCTGTATATTCTGGATTGTCTGGCTTTCTGCTTGCCAATGGAGATATATCAACCGGATGATCCATGATGAATGTAGGTTGAACCAAATGCTCTTCCACATATTCCTCAAAGAATAGATTAATAATGTCTCCACGCTTATGTCTATCTTCAAATTCTATATTATGTTCCTTAGCCAAGGCTTTTGCTGATGCTTCATCAGGGATCTGATCAAAATCAACATTTGCATATTTTTTAATTGCATCTACCATGGTTAGTCTTTCAAAAGGCTTGGATAAGTCAATTTCTACTCCATCATAAGTAATCGTTGTTGTTCCTAATACCCTTTGTGCTACGGTTCGGAATAAATCTTCTGCCAGATCCATCATTCCATGATAATCAGTATACGCTTGATATAACTCCAATAGAGTAAATTCAGGGTTATGTCTTACAGACAGACCCTCATTACGGAAAACTCTTCCGATTTCATATACTCGTTCTAGGCCACCAACAATCAATCTCTTTAAATATAATTCTAAGGAAATCCTTAGATGGAGATCCTCATCCAGAGCATTGTGATGGGTATTGAATGGTCTGGCAGCAGCACCACCAGCGTTGGTTACAAGTACTGGGGTTTCCACTTCCATAAAACCTTTACTATCCAAATAATTTCTAATTTCCCTGATGATTTGAGATCTCTTTATAAAGGTATCTCTTACCTCAGGATTCACAATCAAATCGATATATCTTTGACGGTATCTGGTGTCAGTATCCTTAAGGCCATGAAATTTCTCAGGAAGTATCTGGAGACTCTTGGTAAGTAGTACTACTTTTTCAGCCTTTACTGATATCTCACCAGTACGGGTTTTAAATACTTCACCTTCAATACCTACGATATCACCCATGTCATATTTTTTAAATTCAGCATAGGCTTCCTCACCGACATCATCCCTTTTTACATAAATCTGAATATCTCCTCCAAGATCACGGATATTTATAAAGGATGCTTTTCCCATAACTCTTTTGGTCATAATACGACCTGCTATGGATACCTTTTTACCCTCAAAGCTATCATAGTCATTTAAAATATCTATGGAGTGATTGGTTACATCATACTTCATGATCTGGAAAGGATCCTTTCCATTCTCTTGAAGCTCGGCAAGTTTTGTTCTCCTTACCCTAAGTAGCTCATTAATTTCCTGCTCTGTTTGAATTCTTTCATCAGCCATGATTTTTACACCTCTTATCGTATAGCATTCTCCTTTACCAAGGAGATTACCATTTTTTTAATTTGATTTTTGAATTTCTAATATTCTGTATCTAATTATACCAGAATGTGTTTCGACATCAACCTCTTCACCAACACGAGCGCCTAATAAAGCTTTTCCCAAGGGTGATTCATTGGATATTTTACCTTTCAAGCTATTGGCTTCTGTTGAACCAACAAGTTTATATGTCAACTCTTCATTGTATTCCATATCTAAAATCTTAACCTTACATCCGATATTTATAACATTTACATCGACTTCATCTTCAATTACTACTTCCGCATTTTTAAGGATTTTTTCGATTTCTTCAATTCTTGCTTCAATATCACGTTGCTCGTCCTTAGCAGCATCATATTCTGCATTCTCGGAAAGATCCCCCTGCTCCCTAGCTTCTTTGATCTTCTCAGCTACTTCTTTTCTCTTATTCACTTTTAGATCATGAAGCTCTTCTTCTAGCTTTTGTAATCCCTCGTAAGTCAATATGTTTTTCTTCTCTACCATAAAGCACCCTTCCTCCATATTGCTTTTTATACTGCGTATAATACATTCAAAGTATTATATCGTAATGATACTTTCTTGTCAATCAGATAAATACTTGAGTTTCCGTACTTTTATCCACAAGCCCTTGTTTTGCTGGATTTATTATAAACAACTTTCAGAAAACACCCAAAATATAAGGAACTTCTCACTTTGTTATGGTAAAATTAAGGTGTC
>DUNZ01000152.1 GCA_012839085.1 Clostridiales bacterium | reverse complement strand
TGCTTGAAACCGATTTTTCCATCCGTGAGATATCAGAACGGTGTGGATATAATAGTGAAGTTCATTTTATGAGACAATTTAAAAAGAAAATTTCCATTACTCCCTCCGAGTATCGTAAGCTGAAACGGAAAACAGTTGTATAGTTAACAACGGCCGATGCTATAGCGACGAATAGTTTTCATACTCTTTTATTTAGAGGAAGCATTATCCTCCTGAGGGTACATCTATTTACCTGAGGGTATTTTTCAAAGAACCGTTTGTTTGCTTCCTGCAGTTTGTCGTGATACTCCCTGTAGGAATTACTTAATATTTTCAAATTTTCTATCAATATATCATAATATCCACTATCTTTTTGAAACTCCAATAATAACTGCTGCATTTTATATGCTGGAGTTTCTTTATATTCATACGAATTCCTGTATTCTAAGTAATAATTTATCTGTTCTTCATTTTCCTCCAGATATTGTTCCATATTCTCCACACAGTCGAAAAGGGATGAATTCATTCGCTGCATATCTGATTTTTCAAAAAATGCAAAGCTTTCCAGAAAATATTCTTCTAATTCTCTTGGAAGTTTTATAGTAGAGACCTGATCCAAGTAATCGATAATCTTTTCATATGCTTCTAATTTTTCCTTAGAATCTATCTTCTCATTAAGAGATCCTCCAAAGTGGATGCATAAATACATTCCAAAACCACCAGGAAAGGCCTGTAACAACTTTTCTTTAATGGTAAAGCTTCTTTCAAGATTTTCTTCAATATATTGAATGGCGGATTCAATATTATAATTTTGAATTAATTGTTCCAAACACTTTTGCTTGGCCACAGATTTTTCAACTTCCAAATCCAATTTATATTTGCATTCTGCCAATAGGGTACTTTTGCAGGAGCTTTGTAAAATCATTTTGATATCCGCAACCGAAATACCCAGTTTTCTTAAGACACCGATTTCTTTCAGAACCCGGATATCATCCTCGCTGTAATTTCTATAACCATTATCCTCAATCATAGGTGAAATCAAGCCCTGCTGCTCATAATAATCCACTGCTTTCTTGGTCAACTTACATTCTTTACAAACTTCTTTTATAAACATTTACATCACCTCACTATCATCATAGGCCAATACCTTGGGTGATAGTCAAGAAGTATTTTACTTTTTTGAAAAACAAGCCTAAGATGGACAGTTAAGTACAAAAAAAATAAAAAACGGCTTTAGGAGATTCCGTACACGAATTATCCATTGCTCTATCTGATAAAAAATGGTCGGTGAAGAAGAGGCTTATTTGTTATGCCCAAAAATATGAATTATAGATGCAAACACTAAAATATCCCTAAACGTAGTAAAGGGTAGGATTCAGAAGAATCCCACCCCAACTATTGACATAGAGCCTTTTTTATAAAGTCGTGACACAGTCGTGCACTTTCTACTTTTACAACGGCAAAGCCCTTGATTTTACTAGATTTATTCCACAGTCACCCTATTTAACGGTAACCTTACACTTATAAGTTTTACCATAGAGTGTAGCTGTTATCACTGCTGTTCCCTTATTTTTTGCTGTTATCTTACCATAATAATTAACTGCTGCAACCGA